>JAOMAI010000034.1 GCA_028344155.1 Candidatus Nitrosopelagicus sp. | reverse complement strand
TTTGTTTTCAATCACAACACTAACTTGGAAATTAGGCATGATGTTTTGTCTGTGTTAAATAATTTAAGTGCTCTATCTAAAGTCAAAAATTAAAAATATTGACTTGGCACTAGTGACTAGCAGTTTTGACGCTTATATTTTCAATAATTTACTTTTGATTATTGAAAATTAAATCCAATATTTACAGATCAATAGTGTTTACTTTGATAGTATCTATAGGAGTAATACCCGCTTTGTCGGCTTCAAGTGTTGCTGAAGAGCGTGAGATTCCAGAGTCACTAAAACATCTTTTTGCATGTGATAAAACAATCTCACTTGATAAAATCGTTCACGAAAATAATCAAGTGGAAGAATCAAAAAATATTCTGATTTCTGGTAAAGTGAATTTTGAAGAAGGAAAGGCCGTAAATTTGGGAATAGCAAAAGGATATCCGGCAATCCTATGGGTTTATCAAATTAATCCATTTCCAACAGATTATAGAATGGTCATGTCAGATGGAGTTCACATTTTGGAAGATGATTCATTTGCATTTACAATTCCAGAAAATAAATTAAAAGAAGGGAAATTTGCGGCATACATCTTTTATGGAATACCAAAAGAAAGTATGCAGAACTCAATGCTTACCGGAAAGGCTGAATTTTTCATTGGAATAAATAGTGATGAGTTTGAAAAACAAGAATATGAAAATATGAGAAAATATCTAGGCGTAGACGATATCAAGAGATTACAGCTTGAAAGAATAAAAGAATCAAACTCAATAAATTCATATGATTTCTGCTCTAACTAGAGTGTTTTAGAGTAGACATTGGATGCGAAAGTGAATCAAGGTTAATTTCAGTATTTGGAAAATATGTTGCAAGTACAGACAATGAACCAGTAAGTAATAATCCACCAATTCCTATAAGCAGCATTCCACTACCACGTTCAATCCAACCAATCCAACGCTTTATTTTGTTAAAGAATGTCATGAAACGATCAATTGCCAATGCAGATATGATAAATGGAATTGCCAATCCTGCAGAATATGCAATAAGAAGAGATGTTCCTGCAATCCAACCTGAACTAGTAGCAGCCATTGTTAGAATTCCTGCAAGAATTGGACCAATACACGGAGTCCATCCTGCACCAAAAGCCATTCCTACAAATAATGAACCAATATTTTTTGTAGAACGATTCTGGAAATTCATTGATTTTTGCATATTCAATTTACTTAGTTTCAAAATTCCAATCAGATGAAGTCCAAATGCAATAAGTACGATTCCACCAATTCTTTCAATCCATAATGTTGCTTCATCAAACATTGTTCCTGCATAAGAAACAGCAGAACCCAATATGACAAAGATTATTGAAAATCCTAAAACAAACAAAAGTCCTTTTGTTAGTACCATTGTTTGTATTCTAAATTTTGATGTGGACTGTTCAACAACTTCTTCATGACCACCGGTAGATTCAGTAATTTTATCTTGATTGAAGTTTCCAGTTTTATCTGAACTTTGTGCGGTAGACAA
Organism: Candidatus Nitrosopelagicus sp.; assembly: GCA_028344155.1. Taxonomy (GTDB): domain Archaea; phylum Thermoproteota; class Nitrososphaeria; order Nitrososphaerales; family Nitrosopumilaceae; genus Nitrosopelagicus. Next base: position 2,658 of record JAOMAI010000034.1, on the reverse strand, counting down.
TTCTTTCAAACTCATTCCGGTGATAAATGATGCATATGCAGGAATTAACGGCAATACGCAAGGAGATAAGAAACTTAACAAACCTGCAGCAAATGCCACACCAATACTAAGTTGGTCCATTTGAGATAATTCAAAATTCTGTATTTGTTCTTGTGATTCTTCAATTCCTGTAAGACCCAATGCACTTTCAATGCGCATTTCAACATCAGTTCCTTCAAAAATTGGACCCTTCCATTCGTGAAGCAATTCGCCATTTTCGTTTATCAATAGCGTGATAGGAGGACCCATCATTCTAAATTCACGAGTTGCATTGTTTCGAGGGTCGTACCAGATATCAGTGGTCATATCCATATCGTCAGCAAATTCTTTTACGATATCAGGAGATAATGTGTCAATACTTACACTTAATGTTTTAAGACCAGATGGAGAATATTGTTTATTTAGTTCGTTAAGGTATGGCATTTCTTCTAAACACTCCATACACCAAGTTGCCCACACATTTAGCAGTACAACTTGACCTTCAAGATCAGTAAGTCTTACAGTATTTCCATCATAATCATATGCACGATAATTTGGGTATGTTTTTGGTTCATCTTGTGCATATGCAACACTTACGCTAGACGTGAATAAGAGAATAGAAAAAGTGAGAAATAGGATTTTCCTATAATCGGTCATCCCAGATTCTAACAAAGATTTCACCTTTAGTCTGTTTATCCTTGACATTTCCGCCGGAGTATTCACCATCCTTCCAGTCTTCGAAAACACCATCTTCATCTAGTTTGTCTACATCTACCCAAACGCTTGAACTATTCCAAGTCATTGCGGTTACACCACCTACAGAACTAATCCAAGCATTATCACCAACACCAACTTTTTGTGCTTCAGTGAGTTTTCCAGTATCTGGATTAACTGCAGCAGTATAGACTGCGCCTCCATCAACTGTTCTATCAGACCATGCCATTCTTGGGACATCATCAGTTCCAACAGTTATTTTGATGTGAGCAGGAGGGAAGAATGTTTCACCCCAGACTTTTAATGGATAAGACCATGTTTCAGCATCATCTTTGCTTACTGCATAATAAAGACCAGGTCCTTCGGCATTAGAACGACCACCGGTATACCATGAGGCATGCAAGTAACCATTACTGTCAAGTGCCATAGAGGAGACTGTGTGAGCACAACCATTGGTCTCATATCCGTCATCGCCTACAAGTTCTGGAGGATTCCAGATTGCACCGTGGTCATCAGATTTTGAGACAACAATATCACGATAGTTTGGTTCACCATAATTTCCAACTACATTTCTGTATTGGACAAATGTTTCACCTGTAGTTTTTGAACAGATATCAGTTGCACAACATGGACAGACTTTGTTTTTGACTATAACGGATTTTGAAAATGATTCTCCGTTAGTATCAGAGTGTTGCATACGTACTTGTCCGGTTGTATAACCTCCATTTTGCTGACCTCTAGAGTCTAGCCATGCAACATAAACACGTCCGTCGTCACGAATAGAAAAGCTTTCAAATGTTTTTGAATGCATCATTCCATTTGCCGCATCATGATAGTGAGTATTTGGATCACCAATCAATGTGTGCATTGGCCATGTTTTTCCACCGTCATCAGAACGTGCAAGGATTGAATATGAATAACCATGTCCAAATCCTTCATCCATGACTTTTTTATCTTTGATAGAGTGACCATACAGTGCATAAATTTCACCATTTGGTCCTACTTGCAACATTGCACCACCGGCCATGTGAGGTCGGCTTGCTTCACCAGGTTCGTTAACAATTGTTGGGGCACTCCAAGTATTTCCGCCATCATATGTTGATGTAAACAAAATATTGGTTTCTCCGTTGACAGTATCAGCATAAGTAACATGTACTGCGCTTCTTTCACCGTCAATTACGACACCAGGGTATGCCATTCCATCACCGTGTTTTTTTGCAAACTGGTAATCATCTTCATCGTAAAAGTCCATTTCTTTTTCATCAAAGTTTGTTCCTTCAGGAGACTTTGCAAGAGTTATGGTTTTACCGATTGATGTTGGCATTTTAATTTCATTTAGTGCATCAACTTGTACGGAAATAATATTCTCAGCAACTAGAAACTCTACTGCTCTAACAAATTCAGCATCAGAGATTGCATCTTCTGCCCACCAACCTGCGGTATTTTTAATCCAGTCAGGTACAGTTTCAGATTTTTCACCAGAAACTTTTTGGACAGGAACTGAGATAATTCCTTGGTTAACCAAATATTCAATTCCTTGAATAAACGATTGTTGATCAATATCACCACTTGCCCACCAACCTGCGTTAGTTTTAACCCAGTTTGGAACAGATTCTGCATTTGCAAGACCTGAGCTTGGGACAGATAGGAGTATTGCTGCGAATAAACCTAGTATCGCATACTTTCGTATTTGCATGAAAATTCTCAAAAAATCAGTTATTAAAAAGAAATACATGATTTGGTTAGCGAATTAGTACAAAGTTAGAACAAACTACCTGGATTCATCCCAATTTATGACCGCACTGCATTCGTAGAATGGTTCAGACAGTTCCACATAGCCATCAAATTTTCGTATTTCGAATGATTCAACATTTAATATTTCAGAATCACCTTGGGCTAACTTTGTTCCATCATATGACTTTAGAA
>JAOMAI010000033.1 GCA_028344155.1 Candidatus Nitrosopelagicus sp. | reverse complement strand
TGATTCATTTTTTGAATCTCTACAACCGCTATTGTCATAAATTTCCATGCCTCATCAAAATTAACAAATTCCATTTCTTTGTGCAATTTTCCATTTAGTACTGTCCACCCGTTCAATTCTTTCAGTCCATTTTCAATCTCACTATCTGAAAGTTTTACCAATCCCATACTATTGCATGATATATGAACAATAATAAATTATACAATTCAATTCACAAAATTATGAATCAATTATTAGATGAGATACAACGTGCTATCAAAAATACTGTTTTAGATAATTCTGTTGGTGTTGCATTTTCAGGTGGTGTCGATAGTACCTTAATTGCAAAATTATTACACGATAATGGATATGATATTCATCTTTTGACCATTGGTTTTCATGATTCGCATGATATCAATTTTGCAAAAGAAGTAAATGAAATTTTAAAATATAAACATGATATTTTAGAAATAGAGCCAGAATCTTTTCAAGAAATTAGTGAAAAAATTAATGGAATTATCAAAACAGATAACCTTTCTTGGAATGAAAATTCAATTGCATTTTACTATGTTTCAAAATTAGCCAAGGATCTAGGAATTTCTACAGTTGTAACTGCAAATGGAATCGATGAATTATTTTGTGGTTATAATGCATATCGTGAAGCGATAGGAATTGGCGTTGATGAAGTAATGAATGTCATGAATACAAAATTAGAAAATGAGAAAAAAATGATGATTGCAGTAAATGATGTTACCTCTATTTTCAATGTAAAAATATTACAACCATTGTTAAATGAAGAATTTATCTCATTTGCAAAAACTATTCCTATATCTGAAAAAATAATTGATCCTGATGATTTACAAAGGAAACATGCTATACGTAAACTTGCTATATCTTGTGGTGTACCTGAAATATCTGCTCATAAACAAAAAAAGGCATTACAATATGGTTCTAAAATTCACAAACAGCTTTTAAAACTTAGATAATTTTTTTACATCTGATTTTACGTGTTTATCTACATTGTTTATGATAATTTGTGATGCGCCTAGATGTTTTTCAGGAATAAAAATACCTCTGACTTCTTTTTCTGTAAGTGATTTTGAAATAGCCTTATCTTCAATCAATGCATCCATGTAATTCATTTTTTTATCGTGAGCTTCAAATGCAACTCTTTGTACATCTCTATATGCTATGAATCTAGGAATACCTTTTTTGATTAATGCTTCTAGAACAAATTCTGCAAAAATTTGACCCTTTGTAATATACAAATTTTCTTGAACTCGCTTATCATTAATTTTTAAATTACTAATTATTCTAATCATTGTTTCAATCATCTCATCGAGTAAAATAGATGCCATTGGTAAAGTGAATCTCTCATTAGCTGAATTTGATAAATCTCTTTCATGCCATAATGGAATGTTTTCAAATGATGTGTTAATTTGACTACGCAAAAGTTTTGACAATGAAGAAATTCTTTCACTTTTTATTGGATTTCTTTTGACAGGAACTGCACTGCTGCCCATCTGACCTTTCTTGAAATATTCTGATACCTCTCCAATTTCAGTTCTTTGTAGATTTCTTATCTCAATTGAAATTTTTTCTAATGTTGCCCCTAAAAGTGATAGTTGAAAAATATATTCTGCATACCTTTCACGTGGAATAATTTGTGTGGTAACCTTGGCAGGAAATAATGATAATTTTTTTGCTACCCGTTCTTGGACTCTTACTGCATCTTTACCCATCAATGAACCGGTTCCTACAACTCCAAGTGTTTTACAAATGAGAATCCGTTTTTTTATCTCATCTAATCGCTCTAGATGTGTTGCCATTTCTGATGCCCAATTGGCAAATTTCAAGCCAAATGAAATTATACTTGCGTGTTGACCATGCGTTCTACCTACTGCTGGAAGTACTTTGTATTTGACAGCATTTTTTGATAATAGTAATGCGAGTTTTCCAACCTTTGGTTGAATTATTTTAATTGCGTCTCTCATTTGCATAGAATTACTAGTGTCTACGAGATCATTACTTGTTAATCCATAATGTATCCATGGTCTTGATTCTTTTTTACATCTCTCTGCTAATGATTCTACTAATGCTGCGGTATCATGATCACTTTTTGCTTCTAATTGTTTAATCCGCTTCGCAGTAATTTTTCCTGAACGTGCTGCCTTTGCAATATCTTTTGCAATTGACTTTGGAATTAGATTTATTTCACTTTGGGATAATACAGCAGCGGCTTCTATCTCTAATTGATAATCAATTTTTTTCTGTTCTCCAAAAATCTCTAGCATCTCTTTTGTGCCGTATCTTCCACTGTCTATAGGTAAAATTGCCACTATCTTGTATAGATTTTTTACAAAAATAAACTTATGTTTGAATTGAATTCTCAGAAAATTACAATATATCAATCTGATTTAATAGAATACTCTAAAAAGCAGTTACAAAAATTATCTACATGAAGGTAGCGTTAGTTTGTCCTGCATCTTTACCTGCTACACAATTTGGTGGAATTGTATTTTTGGCTGTAGATCTTGCTAGAGAAATTTCAGAATTGGGGCATGATGTCACAATATATACCACTGATCTTGATTTTTCCAATGGTTCAAATAAATTCAATAAAAATCTCCCACGTTTAGAAAAGACTGAAAAATTTAGAATTAATAGAACTCATGTTTGGTTTTCATTAAAATTATTTTTTATCAATAGTTCAATGCTTAAACAAATTGAAAAAGATAAACCTGACATAATACACACAATAGGACTAAGAAGTTATCAATCAATTGTTGCATGGCGTGCTTCTAAAAAATTAAAAATTCCTCTAATTGTTTCAGATCAAGGAGGTTTAACGACTCATCCATTTTTAACTCAATCTAGTATTGTTTTACAAATTCTTTATAAAATTCAGAATTATTTTATTAAAAAAATAATCAATGATTCTACGGCAATTAGTGCTGCAAATGAATACGAAAAAGAAATTTTTTTAGGTATCAATCAAAAATCAAACATAAAAATTATTCGTAATGGTGTTAATTTAGAAACTTTAGTTAGCAAACAAAATTTTAGGGAAAAGTATGAGATAGATTCTAAATTTGTTTTGTTTGTAGGTAGATTTTCAAAAAGTAAAGGAATTGAAACATTGATTCATTCATTGAACATAATAAAAAATGAAAAAGAAATTGTAGATACAAAATTAGTGATAATGGGAGTAGATTTTGGATTTGAAAAAGAAATGGAAGAATTAATTAAAAAATTTAATTTATCAGATAGAATTGTGATAATAAAAAATCCACCTCGAGAAGATGTTATTTCAGCTTATGGAGAAAGTGAATTTTTAGTTCTCCCTTCGCAATGGGAACTATCACCACTTGTTCCACTTGAATCATTTGCATTCAAAAAACCAGTGATTTCTACAAGATCACATGGTATTCCATTTACAGTAAAAGACGGTAAAACTGGAATTCTTGTTGAACCCGAAAATCCAAATGAATTGTCAAATGCAATAATAAAATTATTACTTGATGATAAATTAAGAGAGCAATTAGGAGTATCTGGGTATAATTTTGTTCATGAAGAATGTAATTGTGTTTCTATGGCAAAAAATTCTTTGAGATTATACGAGCAGGTATTAGAAAATAATGATAATAAATAGAGGATTTTGAGGATGAGAATATGAAAAAAGATTTTTTTAAAGATTCAAAAATTAAATTTCCTGCCTATGAGCCATGGATTTCTGGAGATGATAAAAAAATCATCAATAAAACACTCTCACAGAGTATGTTAACACTTGGTCCACAATTAGAAAAATTTGAAGCAGATTTTTGTAAATATTCTAAATCAAAATATTCAATTGCTGTATCAAATTGTACTGCAGCACTACACCTTTCTTTAATGGCATTAGGTATTGGAAAAGATGATGAAGTAATTATTCCAGATCTTACATTTGTGGCAGATGCAAATGCAGTACTTGCTTGTAATGCAAAACCAGTCGTTGCTGATATTAATAAAGAAAATTTCTTTTTGTCTATTTCAAATGTTAAGAGAAATATTACAAAAAAAACTAAAGCAATAATCCCAGTTCACATCTATGGTCAAGTTTGTAATATTGAGGAAATTCTAGATCTTGCGAAAGATCATAATCTAAAAGTTGTAGAAGATTGTGCACATGCAGTTGGAACATTTCATAAATCAAAACATGTGGGAACACTAGGAAATACCGGATGTTTTTCATTTTACCCAACCAAAAACATTACAACTGCTGAAGGTGGGATGGTTACTACAAATTCAAAGGAAATTGCTGAAAAAGTAAG
>JAOMAI010000032.1 GCA_028344155.1 Candidatus Nitrosopelagicus sp. | reverse complement strand
CAGTTAGCTTAGACAGAACAGTCTATCCAGTTCCATTCGGAACAGTTAACGACTTCAGCACTGAATCCTCAAAGAGTACACCTAACGGTAGATCCTTATATCCAATCCATTCCGTTAGTGACGGCGTACTAAACGCTAGCACTGAAACAATCGGTAGTGGTGACTTGACCATACACATTCGTGTAGATGACCCAGATTACGACGTATCAGCAACAGGTGAAGACCAAATTGCAGAGAATACAACATCAACCTCAAACCGTGGACCTCTAAAGATCTACGTTGCAAGAGGATCTGATGCTGTTGTACTCGCAACTGCAGGTGGTTCTACCGCACAAGATGGTAAAATCACAATTGGTTCTTCAGTAGTTGACGGCGGTATCACAAACGGTACCGTTGAACTTGGTCCAATCTTAGAGACTGCTCCAGACTCTGGAGTATTCGAACTTGACATGGTTGTCAGATATACTGACGGTCCTGCAAGCACAGATTGTTCATCCAAGACAGATAATTGGACACCTCTAAACGGTGACTCCAATATTACTGATACTTCTGCTAACAATGAAGAACTAGATAGATTCGCAGCAACAGCCTCAACTGGTGATTATTGTCTCTTACAAGGAGATGTAATTACAGTAGAGTATACTGACCAAAACGATGCATCTGGTAATTCAGCAGTAGCTTACGATTCAGCAACATTTGACTTAAGAAACGGTGTAATTCAAACTGACAAATCTGTCTACATCATTGGAAGTGATATTATCATGACCTTGATTGAACCAGATCTTGACTTAGAATCTGATGAATCAGAAACATGGGACCTCGATTTAATCGAGTGGGACTCTGACGCATTTACCGATACAATGGGTAATGCAGGTGGATCCGCCGCATCCTTTGATCCTGAACCATCTGACTTTAGAGAAACAGGTGACTCTACTGGAATCTTCCAGATTGTTATCGAAACACCAGGAACACTTGGCGATTCTCTAGACAGAGGTGAACTCATCGATCTTGAATACACAGATTGGGCCCCAGCTGGCGCCAATTATGTTGGTGAAGAGTATACAGACATTGGATTAAGCATTTACACATCTAACTTCGGTGCAACCATCGAAATGGACCAAAAAGTTTACACATGGACTGATAAAATCTATGTAACTATCGTTGCTCCAGATCACAACTTTGACAGCGGACTCGTTGACATGATTGGTGATACTGACGACGATCCATTAATCGTACAAACCAGATCACAGAAACTCACTAGCTACAAACTAGCAGAGACTGGAACTGATACAGGTATCTTCAGTGGTGAAGTAATCCTCAAAGGATTCTCTCACGATGCTGACGGTAACCCATCAACTGGTACAAGCGGTTATGATGTTACAGGTTTATCATCTGCTACAGGTAGTGGACCAACTGATGGACAAATTAAAGCCGAGGATGATGACGGAATCACTATCTCATACGAGTTTAACGAGGATGAGGTTGTAGTTGGTTCTGCATTAATTAGATGGAACGTAGGTGAAGTTCAATGGCTTGAATCAAGCTATCCTGCCGGCGGTAATGGTGTAGTAAGAGTAGTCGACCCAGATATGAACTGGGATCCAGAAAACGTGGACAACTTTGAAATTGACGTCTGGTCAGATTCTGACGCAGGCGGTATTTCCTTAATGATCACTGAGACAAATGAGGCAACTGGAATATTCGAAGGAACTGTATCATTTACAGCAGACGACGAATCATCCGGACACAGACTCAGAGTCGCAGAAGGTGACACAATCACCGCAGAATATGAGGATAATACACTTCCAGATCCATATACTAGAAGCGATGACCTCGATATCACTGGCACAGCCTTAGTCGGCACAGTCGTACCTCCTCTTGAGCGTGCTCCAGCAGCAAACGCAAGAGTAGTTGATTCATTCGGTAACTCACTAAGTGAGGTATCAGTAGATCAACAAGTACAGATTGAAGCAGACTTGGTAAACGGTCAGGATAGAGATCAATCATTCGCATACTTAGTACAGGTTCAGGATGGCAATGGAGTAACTGTCTCACTAGCATGGATTACAGGTCAACTGGCTGCTGGACAATCATTTAGCCCAGCATTGTCATGGATACCATCTAATGCAGGATCATACGAAGCAACAGTCTTTGTATGGGAGAGCGTAGATAATCCAACTGCTCTATCTGATACAGTATCAGTAAGCATCCGAGTCGTATAAGGTAATTAGACATCAAACTTTCCTTTTTTTCTTTTTTTTGAACACCTCTTAACGAACGTTATCGACAAATTCAAAACACACTAGATTCTTCATTTATCATGAATAGAATTGGCATTGATTTAGGTGGAACAAAAATCGAAGGTATTGTATTAGATGATCAAAATGTTATCGTTACCAGAAAACGTATAGACACACAAAAACAAAAAGGATACAACTTCATCCTTGATTCTCTAGCTTCTATGATTGATGAACTATCGTCTATCACAAAAGATGAATCTAAAATTGGCATTGGAATAAATGGCACATTTATCAAAGACACTGGTATTATTACTCATACTAGTACTGAATGTTTAATTGGAAAAAGCCTAAAAAATGACCTAGAACAGAAATTAGGACAGGAAATTTCTCTCGAGAATGATGCAAATTGTTTTGCTATGGCTGAGGCAATATTAGGATCTGGAAAGGATTACAATTCAGTTTTTGGTGTAATAATGGGGACTGGAGTAGGTGCTGGAATTGTAATTAATGGAAAACTATTCTCTGGAAAATCCGGGCTTGCAGGAGAATGGGGGCATCATTCAATTGATCCAGATGGGAAAAAATGCTACTGTGGAAACGTGGGGTGTGTTGATACTTTCATCAGTGGCCCTTCGTTAGAAAATCGTTGGTACGAGTTAACTAATGAACATACCCAGCTGAAATCAATTCTTAATGATACCTCAAACATTCACTTTAAACAATGGAAGTCTGAATTTTTAGACAAATTTTCAATTGGTCTTAGTAATGCCATAAACATTGTTGATCCGGATGTAATCGTAATTGGAGGAGGTTTATCAAATATTCTGTTTCTATATGATGAAGGTAAAAAAGAAGTTCACAAAAAAATTGTTGGACATAATGCAGATACTCCCATATTACAAAACCAATTAGGGGATTCTTCTGGTGTCATTGGTGCCGCATTACTAAATTAAAAAACTACTGTGGTTCAATAGTTGCAGGGGGTTTGCTAGAAATTACATATGAAACCCACGTCACTTCATCGATTTCGTTAGTAATTCTATTACTAATTTTTTCTAAAACTCCATTTGGAAGTCTAGTCCAATCTGCAGTCATTGCATCAATAGAATCTACAACTCTAACTGTAACAATTCTTCCATATCTTCGTTCATCTCCTACAACACCGACTGCCTTATCATCACCAACTGCTGCATATGCTTGCCATACTTTATCATAAATTCCTGCATCCCATAATTCATCTTCCACAATTTTACTTGCTTTTCTACAAATTGTTAATTTTGAAGGAGTAATTTCTCCAATAATTCGTACGGATAATCCTGGTCCTGGGAATGGATGTCTCTTTAGTAATTTTTCTGGAACCCCTAAAATTCTGGCAATATCTCTCACTTCATCCTTATACAATTCTTTTAATGGTTCCAAAATTTTGAGATCTAACCAATCTGGTAATCCGCCAACATTGTGATGAGATTTTATCACTGCTGCTGGGCCTTTTGATACACCACTTTCAATTATGTCTGGATAAAGTGTACCTTGTGCTAACCATTTGAATGGACCTTTTTCTTTTGCAAACTCAGTAAACACCTGAATAAATTCTTCGCCTACAATTTTTCTTTTTTGTTCAGGATCTGTAACTCCTTTTAATTCTGAAAGAAATTGTTCGCTTGCATCTATTCTATGGAAATTCAATGAAAAATTTTTCTTGAACATATCTTCAATCTCTTTAGATTCATCCAATCTTAATAATCCATTATCAACAAAAACTCCTGTTAGTCTATTACCAATTGCTTTGTGTATTAGTAATGCTGCAACCGTTGAATCAATGCCTCCACTAACTCCGCATAATACATTTCCCTCAATCTCTGATATTTCCTTAACTGTTTTTTCCACAAAACCATCCATTGTCCATTCTTGTTTAGCTTTACAAACATTCAAAACAAAATTCTTTAAAATATCAGTTCCTCGTTCAGTATGAACTACTTCTGGATGAAATTGAATGCCAAATACTGTTCTATCTGTATTTGCTATTGCAGCTGCATGTGAATTTTCTGTATGACCTATAACCTCAAAATCTGATGGGATCTCTTCAGCTTCATCTCCGTGACTCATCCATGCACGAATTGATTCACCAATACCATCTAATAATCTTGAATCTTTATCCATTGAAAGAAGAGATGAACCATATTCTTTGTTTGCACGTTTCACTTTTCCTCCAAATTTATTTACGATTAATTGATGACCATAACAAATTCCTAATAATGGTAAGTCAAAGCTGAATAATTCTTCATCTGGTTTTGGTGCATCTTCATTATAGACGCTTGATGGTCCGCCTGAAAAAATAATTCCCTTTGGATTCATCTTCTTTAGTTCTTCAGCTGATATGTCATACGGAACTAATTCTGCATAAACTGAGAATTCTCTAATTCTCCTACAAATCAAATGACTATACTGAGACCCAAAATCTAAAACAATTATTTTTTCCATTTTCTTACTTAACTGAATTTTCTAGCATTCTTGTGAGCGACCATGTTGCTGTATTGATTATCTCATCTAGCCTTTCTTTTTGTTTATAATTTTTAATGATTATTTCTCTAATTGCTGGTCCATTTTTGTTAATCACACAATCAATTACAGAACTCTGATCAATTTTTCCATTTTTAACATCTGCACTATCTATTTTTTTCATCTCTCCAATAATTCTCTCAATAAAAAATGATCTAAGTGGGGGTATCTCGTCTGTAAGGCCAATACCTTCACTCATTATTATGGAAATTTTTTCTGGAGTAACAAATGCATTGGCAATAACTTCTCCATCTTTATTTTTCTTAATTTGGATTGATTCAGCTGTACCTTCTTTTTTTACAACGGTTTCAACAATTGGTTTTTCTTTTTTTACAACGGTTTCAACAATTGACTCTGATTTTCTTGGTAATGAAGATGCTTTGGTAAAACTAGATCCTTTTAAAACCACATCTAATATATCCAAATTTTTCTGTAGAAAATCCAGTTCATCTTGATGTTTTGCCATTTTATCTACTATTGATTCTTTTAATTCTAACATTTTTTCGATCTGTTCGTCAGTATACTGCATAACTATTAGAAAACTCATTCAGTATTAAAACGCATTCTAAAAGTTTTCAATACACTCTAGGTCAATCAATCTAATAGTTTTGTAACCTTTCATTCTTTTCGTTGAGTACAAATCTGCTTTTGATTTTGTTGCAAACCATTCTATAATCATTTTACCAGATTTTAATTTTTTTAACTTTGTTTTACGATTAATTACTCTATGTTTTGAATATTTTCCAATTTTTCGGCCAAAATCCATTCCAATCAAAACAATTTTGCTTGCA
>JAOMAI010000031.1 GCA_028344155.1 Candidatus Nitrosopelagicus sp. | reverse complement strand
TTTGTCTAATCCGATTCCTTTCTTCAAAACCAGTCCTATGAAGTTGTTAACACTATCATCATTGGGTTCTCCCACTGTTGTAGGGTCAAAGCCTTTCAATTTGATTTTTGGCTTGGTTGGGTTGCAAGCGTCACATTCTTCCAATCGAACAAGACAAGCTCGCACATCGTCTCCAAAACAAACTAGCACTGGTCTAAACGGTTCTGAGAACTTGTAGCGTATTACGTCTCCTTCAAACATATCTACGGTCTGATCCCAATATCCATAAAAAACAGCTTTCGTGTACACTTTACCAAAAATTGAAATTTTGTTCATATCCTTTCTAAACAGTTCATAGAGGTTTGACTTCTCAGTTGCACTAGTTGATGTGAATATCATTACAGCCTGTGATCTGAAAAATTTGTCTAAAGCTTTGGTATAGTGAGTTGCAAACACACCAATGACATTTGCCTGCACCTTGTGTCGAATCGTGGTCAATGAAGCTTTCAACTGATCCACTTGTTTTGATGTTAAATTTCCTAGCGAGTATGAAGCGTCGTCAAAGAACATTAAGTGCTTTCTTCCGACAGTTAGATTTTCGATAACTTTGTCCATGTCATTAATTTCATCGCCAGACATTCTATGCACCTCATAGTCCTTGCCTTTGGTATGCAAGTAATGAATGAGTCCATTTACCAAAGTTGTTTTTCCCGAACCTGATTGACCGATGAGTAGTATGCCAGACCACATGTGACCCTTCTGGTGTTGCAACACTCTATCCCAAATAGTATGAATTGATTGTGCTTTCTTGAACGGTATGTTCTTGCCGTTGTGTTCAACATAAGTCCAGTCTTTGTACTTTTCATCTTTCTCTGTCAGCTTGTCTTGCTGTACTGACAGGTTTATCGAGTTTTCTTTGACGGCTTCGGCTATCGTTGACATAGTATAATTAAAAAAGTTATTAATTAATTATTAAAATTAAATATTATCTTAAAACTTGTAATAATAATAAAATAGAAATAAAAAATAAAAAGAAAAAAACATTCAAAATTCTTTGCTTTTCATGCTCTCATTTCCTAGCAGATCCTAATTAGCTAGGTTCATTGTTAATCATTGATGTTAATCATTGATCCTAAGCGTTTGTGCCTAATGAAATAATGAGCAAAATACAAAGTCCGCGAAATCCTAGTATAATCATTTATTCTTAATACGCTAGGCATGGTTTCATGCCTAATTACATGGGTATGTAGTAAATTGTATAGTGCAAGTATCCTAATTTTCTAGGCGAAAAAACGCCCAATATAAGACCCTAAGATGTTAATTCAGTTCTGAGGATATCGAAGGCTTTGTCTAAGGTCTCAACACACTTGAGTTTCTGGTCTGCACTGTGAGAAAAGAACGGCCTGTGACATACTATGCACAATCCTTTCAATCTATTTTTTACAAAATCGGCTTCACTCAACAGGTTCTCTCCAATTCTTTTTTTCCCATTTACGAAATTGACGTACAAGAAAAATAGAACTGAAAAATCCTACTATCATTCCACCTGTTAGCCATATACCTTGAACTATGACTGAATCATCTATAGTCAATAATGACCACCAACAATCTGGTAGGACATGAGAACAACAAGGTTATTCTTATTGGTGGTCATTATCAATATTTACTCACAGTTACGCACTTTTAAAATTAAATATTGACGAAAACATTACCATCTGGGCTTAGAAACACAATGCCATTGAAAGACAGGTATGCCATAGCAATACCCCCTAGCACAAAACTAATTCCTACTATTGCTTTCCACATGGTTCAAAATCCGTATCAATGATGTTCTGTTGCTTTGCACAATCAATGCAACGATAATTTCTTTTTCTTAATGATAATACCCAAGAATGTTTTAGACTGAGACCACAAGCTCTGCAGACGATAGAACGTAATTCATTATAATAGATAATTTTTCTTCCAGTGAGATGAATACTCTTTGGTCTTGATGTTGTATGTTTACCTACAATGGCTGACACGATTTACAGCGTACACTTAGAGGTTATAAAGCATATTAGAATTTAAAATTAAACAAAATATTAGGATTTTTTCTTGTTTTTGTTGTGATGTTGTTTGTATGCGTCTTTTCCATGATGTCTGTGTTCGTTAATTGAATGTGCAACATTACACTTAGGACAAGTTCTCAGTGAACCATGTCCTTTTACTCTTGGCTTCTTTTTAGGATCATGCTTACTAGTTTTTGCCATTAAGCAAGAACCTCATTAGTAGAACCAATGCGTTCCGCTTGAACCAAACTACTTTCCCCAATCAAATACGCCCTTCATACCAGAGCCTGATGATTTGATCAGTTCTGCGAAGTTTCTTCCAAACTCTTCAAAGACTGTTTTTACCATGCAAATATTTGGTGCTAGGTCTTTTTAAAATTAAATCAGTATCTTCGAGTGCTTTTGCATAAGCACGATATGATGGCATTAGTGTTTCTTTAACCAGTCCCATTCTGGTCGTTCTTCATCATCATCTATTATGGACAAGCACAAAACATACAGTCTCTTTGACTATACCCATCATCATCATCGTCATTGAGATGGCACATACAGGTGCAACCTTCTAGTTTAAAACCCAAATTCGAACTTCCTCTCAGCTTTGATTACCTTTAGAATGTCTGCATTATTATCATGTTTTCCAACCTCTACTGCATGAACTGTTGAAACACTGCCTTTCTTGCTTTTGTTCAAAGCTTCCCATTTTTTCTTCATTCTTTTACCACCTTGAATTGCTTGACCTTTGGTGGCATAGGTCTCAGTGAACTGCATGACATCTTCATACAGACCTTGACGAAAATGAACTACAGGTCTCCACTTAGGCATTTTGTTTGTCCTGGATTTTTTTCAATTTCCGTCTATTCAAAGCTTGATCAAAATTCCAAAAAGCAAACACAGATGTTGCAACTATTCCAGCGAACCCTGCGATTAATAATGTACTATCAATTCCACAACTCATAATCCTAATTCTCCTTTTGGGACTTTCTTGGACTTTCCATCAACATGGATTCCGTCAGAATCAATGCTTGCATTTGCAAATATGTTTTTTAGATTTTTTTCCATTCTTCTTTTTCTCCTTACTCAATTTTCTTTCCCAAGATTTTCTCATTCAAAACCATCTTCCAAGCCAATTGGCTGATGTAGAGATTGTAGTCGTCTCTATCAAACAATTAGTTTGTTCTCCAAAATTGTTCTGAGATAGTTTTCTCATTTGGACTTAGATAGTTTGTACGTTTTTTCTTTTGTTTTGCCATGAAAAAAGATATACGAACTAGAATTTAAAATTAAAACTCTAGAGGCTATTGCCTTTTTTGACTATTGCTTTGTATTCCTCATTAGCTACTTTATTGACATATTTCTTTGCCTTCTCTAACATAGGAACACTTGATTTAAGATGTCTATTGCCTTTTTTGTGTGTCATAGAGAGATTTCACTTGACAAATATTTAAAACAAAACTTATCTCATTTTGAAACCTTTACCAAGTTTCGTTACACCAATCTTACCTTTACAAGCTCTGCAGACACCGTCTTTTTTTGAGTCTGGGTTTGTGAGATAAACATCATCACATTCTTTACACTTGATTAGCTTTGTCAATTAATAATATCCTTTTTTGACTCTAGCTTGTGCCTTTGCTTTTGACTTTGTTTTCATTATGGTCTTGCCAGTAATCTTATGAACCACAGACCAAGAACCGTCTTTGTTATGTTTCAATAAAGGCATTATACATCAACACCAGAACATTTTCCTACAGAACAAATGTATTTTCTTGCAGTCTTTTGTCCTTTGATATGATGTGGATTGATTACTTTTTCAAAATTATCATCGCCAAGAGTGAACTGCATTTTAGGCATTTTTGGTGCATTTGGTCCTTTATCTCCAGTTACAAGTGGCAATAATTGGATTGACATGAACTAGAATTTAAAATTAAAAATTGGGACTTTACAGGGATTTCCCAGCCCTACTGCGACACCAATGAAGTCTATAGGAACTCGTCGTCTTGGTGTACGACTGGTTTCTTCTTGAGTCTTGACTGTCGTCTCTTGATAGCAATTACGACACCAATAACACCAAGTGAGAACCATACCAAATATGCTGATTGAACAATATCCATTAGATCACCCCCTTTCTCAGTCCGTTTCCAAAAAGTGACTTTTTCCTTAGACACCTACCACAGTGTAATTTTCCTTCAAACATGGAAAGCTCGTTAAGCTTGCATTGAACATGACAAATCTCACATTGTATTATCAAGTGCTTCGACCCCCTTTGTTACGTTTGGATTTACTTTGTCAGATACGTTTGCAAGTTTATGATCATGTTGAGATTGACTTCCTTCAAATAAAATATGGGTTTGTTCAAAATGCTTTTCCAGCCTATCTTCTGGAACTCGCTTCAAACATCTAGGGCACTTTACCCAGACTAACATTTGACTAGACAAGTCTCCATAGCACTTGATAACCATGCGTCATAAGCTGTAAATGCAGAACTCATTCTGGCTGCAACTGTATCAAAGTATAGTAAATTTAAGACGTTTTCAGTTCTTGGGTTTAGGTCTGGGTCACATTCCTCAAGGAAATAATTGATAGTTTCTGCAATCAGTTCAATGTCTGGTGCAACTCTAGCTTGACTGCACTTGTCATAAATTCTCACATTATCATAAGTTGTAATTGATGGTTCTTGGTATGTCCCATTGACATTATTGATGTATGGTGTATAAGATTCAGTTTTGTCATTAGACCCCAACTTTTCTGCATAGGTAAAGTTACGTGGTTCAATTGTAATTGTTATGGAACGTTTCTCCCATTGTGGATCTGGGTCTACTGCAATAATTTTCCAGTTTCCAAGCTGTTGATAATATCCCCAGTATTTTTTGTAATTACTATGCTCTCTTTTGATATCAGTTCCACTATCATTTTCTACAAATTCCCCTGAAACAAATGGAACTGTATTATCAAACACTGCAACAAGTTCTCGATATGTTGGACATCGTTGTTCTATGACTTCTCCATAGACCCAGCCAGTTTCATCTGCAAGTGCAGTCTTTTTCTCATTGAATCCACCTTCAATCATTTTCATACAGGTCTTTGAAAGTATGATTGAAAAAAACTGATAATCTCTATGTATGATATTTGCTTTGAATTTCAATTCATCTAGTTCGTCTAACAGAACTGGTAGATACAATTCATTGATTCTGATATCATCTCGTAATGCTTCAATCTCATCATCTAACCTGTCAACATTATTACTTGCTTTTTCAAATTCAAACAAAATTCTTTCATAGTCTTTTTTCTTGTCATTGTACTGTTTTTCTAAAGCATAGAAATCTGCTTTTTCTTTATCGGTTCTTTTGTAGGTCTCATTCTCATGTCGATATTCATCTTTGAGATCCTCATACTCTTTTTCTGCAACTTTAAGTTGCGACTTGTATGAATTTTTTGCATTGGTCTCTTTACTTCTTTCAATAATTTTATCTCGTAACTTTTCCTCATCTTCATCTAATTCCAGTTTTAATCTCTCAAGTTCCAGTTTCTTATCATCTACGTCTTTATTTCGTTGATCAGAATCTTTCTCTTTGTTAGGATTTTGTTGCTCATCTTCCC
>JAOMAI010000030.1 GCA_028344155.1 Candidatus Nitrosopelagicus sp. | reverse complement strand
TCAAAGAATTTTCTAAAATTAAAGAACGTCAGGCATCTTATACTGTATTATCTCAAAAAAGAATTCCAGATCAAATTCAAGAAAAGGCAAAAAAACAAAAAGATTGCCCTCATTGTGGAAAATCTCAATATGAATTAATTTTTACAAAACCAACAACCTTTGTAGAAAAAACCGAAATTGGAGAAAATAGATTATTACCTATTACAATCAGAGAAAGACTATCCATAGTTCCTGATGGCGATCTCTCATTATTGGGATATGATCCTAAAACTGCACGCCCAGAATGGTTTGTTTTACAGGCATTACCTGTACCTCCTGTAACTGTTAGACCTTCAATTATTCTAGAAACTGGAATTCGTTCTGAAGATGATCTTACTCACAAATTAGTTGATATTATACGTGTAAATCAAAGACTAAAAGAAAGTAAGGAAGCTGGAACTCCTCCACTAATTGTACAAGATTTAGTTGATCTATTACAATATCATGTTACAACATACTTTGATAACGAAGTTAGTGGAATACCACAAGCACATCATCGTTCTGGACGTCCACTCAAAACATTAACTCAAAGATTAAAGGGAAAAGAAGGACGATTTAGAGGTTCGTTATCAGGAAAACGTGTTGACTTTTCAAGTAGAACTGTAATCTCTCCAGATCCAAATTTGGACTTGTCAGAAGTTGGAGTTCCTGAAACTGTAGCAAAAAAATTAACAATTCCTGAAATTGTAACTGATTGGAATATTGAAAAATTAAAAAAATTAGTGATAAACGGCCCTTCAACTTTCCCTGGTGTTAATTACATCACACGTCCTGACGGTGTAAAAATTAGACTCGACTTTGTTGAAGATCGATCATTAATTGCTGAATCTTTAGAAATTGGATTTTTAGTCGAAAGACATCTTATGGATGGTGACATTGTACTCTTTAACAGACAACCATCACTTCATCAAATGTCTATAATGGCTCATTACGTTCACGTTTTACCTGGAAAAACTTTCAGATTACATCCATCTGTTTGTCCTCCATACAATGCTGACTTTGATGGTGATGAAATGAATCTTCACGTACCTCAAAGTGAAGAAGCACGTTCCGAAGCAATTTTACTAATGAGAGTTCAAGATCAATTAATCTCTCCAAGATTTGGAGGTCCAATAATTGGGGGTCTTCGTGATTTTATTACTGGTGCATATCTTCTTACAAAAGATGAAACTGTTCTGTCTAGTCAAGAGTTTGCAAATCTTGCTATGTTAGGTGGTTACACAGGACAATTACCAGAACCTGATAACAAGAAAGAAAATCTTTACACTGGTAAACAATTATTCTCAATATTCCTTCCAGAAGATTTCAATTATGTGATGACATCAAAGTGGTCTAAAGGTACTAAAGGAAAAGAAAAAGACGTTGTAATTAAAAATGGTCAATTAATCAGTGGTGTAATTGATAAATCATCAATCGGCGCTGAAGAACCAGAAAGTGTACTACATAGAATTGCTAAAGATTATGGTAATGAAAAAGCTAAAATCTTCTTAAATTCTGAATTAATTGTTATCAAACAATTCATCACTCATTATGGATTTAGTTATGGATATGGTGACTTGGAAGTCCCAGAAAAAGATCGTGAAGGAATTAGTTCTGATATAAACAAAACATATGATGAAGTTCTAGATTTGATTAGTCAAGAAAAGAAAGGAACCCTCAAAGCAACTAGAGGAATGACTACACAAGAAACTCTTGAAGCATATATTGTAAATAACTTGGGTAAACTAAGAGATAGAGCTGCTACTGCTGCAAATCTATCATTAGATGATAATAATGCTGGTAAAATTATGGCAACAACTGGTGCTAGAGGTTCATCACTGAATGTTGGACAAATGGCTGGTGCTTTGGGTCAACAGGCACGAAGAGGAAATCGTCTCAACAAGGGTTACAATAATCGGGTTTTAACTCACTTTGAAGAACATGAAAATGATCCTGATGCACATGGATTTGTAAAATCGAATTATCGTGACGGTCTATCCACTTTAGAATTTTTCTTTCATGCTATGGGTGGTAGAGAAGGTCTTGTAGATACTGCTGTAAGAACACAACAAAGTGGATACATGCAGAGACGACTGATCAACGCATTAGAACATATTAAACTTGAATATGATGGAACTGTTAGAGATCCACACGGACATATTATCCAATTTTTGTATGGTGAAGATGGAATTGATGTAGCAAAAAGTGATCATGGTGAAGCATTTAATGTTGATAGATTAATTGAATCTGAAAGTATTGTTGATTCTGGTAAGGCTGCAACTAAAGATGAAATAGCACCAATTATCAAAAAATATGCTAGTGCATTTAATCCTCGTTTATCAAGTGCTGTAAGTAAATCATTAGAAAATTCAAAACTAAGTAAAAACGGTGTTGAGAAAGTAGCAAAGAAAGGATTATCATTATACAATAATGCACAGGCAGAACCTGGTCAAGCTGTAGGAATTGTAACTGCACAATCAATTGGTGAACCTGGAACTCAGATGACCTTGAGAACATTCCACTTTGCAGGAATTGCAGAAAGAAATGTTACCTTAGGTCTCCCAAGACTAATTGAATTGGTAGATGCAAGAAAGAAACCAGTTACTCCGACAATGGATATTTACTTAACTGGTGATGCCAAAACGGATCAAACAAAAACTGTTGAAGTTGCTCGAAATATTTTACAAACCACTGTTAATGATCTCATTCTTGATGCTGATACTGATTATAAAACAAAAATCACATTAAACATGAATGAAAGAAAGTTATCTGATCGTGGTTGTACCCTAGATGATGTTAAGGCGGCATTAGAATCTAACAAAAAATTCAAAATGGAAGATAATGGAATTAATTCAGTTGTTCTTAATTTAGTTGATGAAGAGGCTGATGCACCTGCTGTTATTGTAGTGAGAAACAAGGTTTTGAAAACAACTGTAAAAGGTGTTCCCGATATTGCACGTGTTACAATTGTTAAACAAAATGATGAATATGTCATTCAAACAACTGGTTCTAATCTTGCTAAAGTTTTGGATGTTGAAGGACTTGATAAAAATAATGTTAGAACAAATAATGTTTCTGAAATTGCAGAAACGCTTGGAATAGAGGCTGCAAGAAATGCTTTGATTAATGAATTAAGTAATACTCTGGAGGATCAGGGACTCGAAGTTGATCAAAGATACCTCATGTTGGTATCTGATCTAATGTGTCATCGTGGTTACATGCAGCAAATTGGACGTCATGGAATTGCAGGTACAAAAGATAGTGTATTAGCTCGTGCTGCCTTCGAAATTACTGTACCAACAATTGCAGGAGCTGCAAGAACAGGTGAAACAGAACAACTTAGAGGAATTACAGAAAATGTTATCGTTGGAAGCCAAATTCCAATTGGAAGTGGAACTGTAGATTTGTACATGCAAGTTGCAAAGAAACGTGGTTCTGATAAATCCTAAAAAATATTAAGCGAGAATTTTCTATAAAATCATGTTAGAAACGTGGGCTGATAAAATTAGAACGAACGATCCTAAACAAGTGGTATCATTATATCATGATGATGGATTATTACTTGGAACATTTTCTGATATTGAAAGAAAAGGATATGATCTTATTTTAGATTACTTTGAAAATTTATTGAAAGCCAAAGTTGATGTTGAAATTGTTACACAGCACAAACATGAAACTGAAACAATGGTGGTAAATTCGGGTCTCTATAATTTCATTGTAGATGGAAAAACCGTAAATGCAAGATTTTCGTTTGTATTTATAAAAACTGATGATGGTTGGAAAATTTTATCACATCACTCTTCAGTTCTACCTGAGAGTCACTAAGACTTTTAATCATAGCAAACTTTTGAAAAACATTGGGTAAAAAAGATCCTAGTTACAAAAAACCGCAAGATCCCAAAAGTTTTGGAGCATTTCTTAAGAAGAGAGCTCCAATCTATCTTGGATTGATTGGATTATTTCTCTTATTTGTATATCCTGCAATTATTGAAAAAGATCTTAATTCAATACTTGATGATTCGTTTGAAGGTAATGATAGAATTGCTGTAGATATGGTAAAGTTTTATTCTGGACCAAATAATTCTGGAATCAAGGTTATAGAAGTCATCGAAGAAAAAATCAATGAAAAACATGAAGGTCAGAAAATATTTGATGATGAAAATACACGCGCAAAATTTTTTGTAGATTCTATTCCATCGTTTCTAGAAGCAGATGATGAATTCACTCATCAAGTAATTTTCACGTTTGACGCTGAAGATAATCAACAATTGGTCTATACTTGGTTTGTTAATATCGAAAATGGAGTAATTTCTCCAATTGATGATGATACAAAAAATATACAACAAACCGTTGACTATTCTGACTAATTTCTTTAGGTATTAATTATCAATAATCTTTGCAAATGTATGAAAACACGTTTAGGCGTATCATTTGAGATTGACTTTGCTCATACACTTAGAGGTCACCCAAAATGTGGTAAACCGCATGGTCATACATCTAGAATTATAGTCGAAGTTCAAGGTGATGTAAAAAAAGGTGGTTCATACGAAGAAAATATGGTAATTGAGTTTGATAAAATGAAAAAACTCTGTTGGGCAACAATTGAACAACTTGATCATAGAAATCTTAATGAATTATTTGATTTTCCAACATCTGAAAATATTGCAGAATGGATATTTGAAAATTTAAAAGATAAAATTCCATTGCACTCTGTAAAGTTCTTTGAAGGAACAAACAAGTATTGTGAAATTACTTCTGATTAAAAACTACTGAATTAAAATATCTGTAGAAATTGTATCAGTTAATGGAATTGCTCCTTGAATAGAATTCCATACGAATCTTTCAATTGAATATTTACCTGGTTCCTGTGGCATCCATGAAATTGACATACCAAGCTCCTGCAATGGCATTGTTTCACCTGTCACCCATGATAATGATATTACATTATTATCTTCATTTTTGATTTGTACAATGTAAGTAAATTCTTGAGAAAAATCAATTGCATTATTAACTTTAGAAAATAACATGCCAGTTTGTCCTATCTCTAATCTTTCAATTAATTCTCCATTTTGTGATAATATTTCTAATTCATTCATACTTAATCTCTCAGATGTAGGTATGTTTGAAATAACAATTTCTTGTACTAAAATATCTAAATCATCATTAGTATTGTATGGTTTTGGTAATGTCCTATCTGTATATTTTGCAGTAATTTCTGAATCTGGTAGTGCATAAAGCCGATTACCACTTGATTGATCATCTTTTGTAATTGTTATTATTCCTTCAAAAATTCCTGAATCTTCTGTAGTTTCTGCGATTTCTAATTTTATTCCCGCACTATCATTTTCAGAAAATACTTCAATATTTACTGTATCAATACTTTCTGGGTTTAGGTTCATATCTCTTTCAAATAATTTTATTTTTGCTGACTCTTCTGTTACATTAATTATTCGTAAATCCCCTACATTCCATTCTATTTTTGCAGATTCTGATAAAACTACTCCGTCCGCAAATTCAAATGAAACTGTAATTCCTGAATCCTCCTCATTTTGTAAATATCCTCCATTTGGACCTTCACCTATTGTTCTTGGGTTTGTATCATTTTTCCCGTCTCCATTAACATCGTGAAGAAATCC
>JAOMAI010000003.1 GCA_028344155.1 Candidatus Nitrosopelagicus sp. | reverse complement strand
TAATTTGACTATTTTGATTTTTTTTGAACGGGCCTCCTAAAGTACTCATTATTTTTAATCCATTGAACCGTTTATCATTATGACTGGCAGTGATGATTATTCCTAGATCTACATCTAATTTTTTTACAGAGAATGCTAATTCCGGTGTTGAACAAATATCATCAAAGATTTTTACTTTAAAGTTGTTCTTAAGAAAAAAATATGAAATTAGATGTGCAAATGCTTTACTTTGAAATCTATTATCAAAACCGATAATAATTTTTTGTATATCATGTTTTTTAGCATAATTAGCAATACCTGTTGCAAAACCTAGTAAAGTAATTGGATTAAATGTATTAGTGCCTTGTAGATTTTTTGAGAGAAATTTTGCGTTTGAGGAGTTTTTCAAATAATTTTTTACGGCTTGTGGTTTTGATGATAAAACCATTTTTCCTCTAATAGAACTAGTTCCTACAGATATGTCATCAGAAAATGCATCTAATATTTGAGACCAGTTTTCTTTTTCAATTGTATTCAATATCGCGCTTTTGAATTCTTTAGGAATATCTATTGTTAGCCAACTGTCAAGATTTTTTGTTGTATTATCCACCAAAAAATTAATGTAATTATTCCAATGATTTTTTGGAGTAAGAGAAATTGTATATTTCTTCTTTAGATAATTCCTAAGTTTTTTTTGTATTATTTTTTTATTATAATAATTATCAATCATAGCAAAATTTGATAACTCTAATTATTTAATGTCACGACTAATTTGAGATTATTGGTGTATACATATAAGATCAGTTAGATTACTTTTTTGCCCATTATCGTACTTGTTTAACAGATAATTATTGGTTGGCGGTGTATTCTCATCTCGGTCAACATCAAAAATTGTAAATCCTAATGATGTTATGAAATCAAGTAAAGATTTTGGTTGTATATTATTTTGGTGTAATAAAGTTGGATTAAACTCTATACATATTACAATATTTTTATTTTTTTTAATTACATTTTCTGCACCTTGTAATACATGTAAATCAAATCCTTCTGCATCTATTTTTAAAAAGTCAATTTTTTGTTCATCTTTAAAAAATTCATCAAGCGTTAAACAATCAACCTGAATTGTAGCATTGTCTGATTTTTTATTTTCAATTATTCGATGATCGCCTATCCTATCGGATAGTTCCATTGTTACTTTTTTATTTTCATTTGAGATAGCTTTTTGTTCACAAAAAACATTGTTGTAATCATTTACAGATACATTTTTTCTAAGTAATTCAAAGTTTTCAGGTATAGGTTCAAAAGCAAAAACTTTACCAGTTGGACCAACGAGTTTTGCGTATGATAATGTAAACCAACCAATGTTTGCTCCAACATCTACAACTATATTTCCAGGTATACAAGAGTCGTGGATTATTTTTAGTATATGATTTGGCATTGGTGGAGGAAATTCAGCATCTTCATACATAACTATATTTGAATAATGATTTGTATCATGTTTATCAATATAGAACTTATTTCCATTGTGTATTACATGATCAGGATGTAGGACTTTAGTTGTGTAATTTGTTGTTTTTTGAACAATTTTGTATTTGCCAAGACCATGACCAATTAATTTTAATCTAATTTTAGTATAGAGATTAAATAATGTATTTTTCAATGTAGAATATCAAAAGAATTGTAATAAATATTTTTGAATTTTCATGAAAAAATTGTGTCAATGTATTTCATACGTAAGCATTATAATTCAGGTTTTTGCAGATTGATTCAACTTGTTAATTATTGGAATTCCCGCATACAATGAAGAGAAGAATATCGCCTCTATAATTTTAAAATTAAGAGAAATTGCTGACAAGGTAATTGTATGTAATGATGGTTCAACGGATCTTACAGGAGATATTTCTGAAAAACTAGATGCAATTACAATACATCATAAAGAGAATTTAGGGTATGGTGCTGCAATCAGAAGTTTATTTTTGAAAGCTAAAGAATTAGAGGCAGATACACTCGTTACATTTGATGCAGATGGTCAACATCATATTTCTGATATAACAAATGTAGTTTTACCAATAAAAGAAAATCAAAGTGATATTGTGATAGGTTCTAGATTTCTCACTACAAAAAATGAAGTTCCACAATATAGAAAACTTGGAATAAATATTATCACAAAAGTTACTAATTCATCGTTAAATGAAAAACTTACAGATTCACAAAGTGGTTTTCGTGCTTATAGTAAAGATGTACTCAAAAAAATAACACCTACAGATACAGGAATGGGAGTTTCAACTGAAATTTTAATTAAATCAAGCAGTCAAGGATTTAAAATTTCAGAGGTACCTATTGATGTATCCTACGAGGGAGATACATCAACACATAATCCAGTTTCACATGGAGCAGATGTTCTATTAAGTACAATAAAATATACAGCATTAGAACGTCCACTGAGATTTTATGGAATACCTGCAGCGATTTTTTTTATTATAGGTTTAACATTTACATTCTTTTCAGTTCAGTATTATGTAGAAGTTGGAAGACTAAATACGAATCTAATGATTCTTGCAGCAGGAACGATTTTAATTGGAGTAATTTTAACGGTCACATCAATATTGTTATTTTCTTTAACCAGTATTGTTAAAGAAAAAAAATAGATAAAGATCTAGAGAGAGAAATTGATGAAAATATTTCAAAATTCTATAGTAATAATTTCTATTATAGCTACCGTAGCATTATTTTTAAGAATCTATTCTTTTCCATATGAAATACCGTTAACGTTAGACTCACTTACATATTTTTGGTATTCAATAGATTTGAGCGTTACAGGAAATTTTCCAACAATTTCAAAGGATATTCCTACTGGAGGCATTTACCGATTACCAAATAATGGATGGCCAGTATTTCTTTCAGTATTCATGACAATTTTTGATTCTGAAAATTATATGGATTTTATGAATCTTCAAAGATTCGTAAGTATTTCAATTTCAATTATTACCATAGTTCCCTTATATTTTTTGTTTAAAAGATATTTCAATAAAACACTTGCATTAATCGGAACTACAATTTTTGCATTTCATCCGTTAATAATAAAAAACTCAGTAATAGGAATTACCGAACCGTTGTTCATATTACTCGGAACTATAACAATATGGTTATTTTTATCAAAAGATTATAAGATAATTTTAATTTCTTTCATCACAGCTGCATTATTTACACTAATTCGTTATGAAGGTTTGATTATATTTTTCCCATTATCAATATTATTTATTTTAAAGTATAGAAAATCAAAAAATATAATTTTCAAATATTCAATATTATGTATAGTTTTTGTTCTTGTTTTACTTCCAATGGCATATATCAGAATAGAGACTATTGGACATGATGGAATAATCAGTAATATTTTGAATGCATCAAAATTTTATGTTACTACAGCAACAGTCACTAATAATCCAGAAACAATAATTGATTCATCAATTGAGGGTAAAACAGGACTAAATTTTATTGGGTTAGGATTATTTAATTTGATAAAATTTTCTGGAATTTTTTCTTTACCATATCTCATTTTTTTGATTCCATATGGATTAATAAAAATAATCAAAGATAGGAATTTTGAAAATTACACTCTATTGAGTGTCGGTTTTACTATGATACTTGTAGCAGTGTATGCATTTTCTAGAGATATTCAAGATACACGTTATCTTCTTATTTTAACACCTATCGTTTCTGTAATATCACTTTTTACCATACAGAAATTTTTAACAAAAATTAAGAAAGAAAAAATTTTTGCAGTAATAATATGTGGAATTTTTGTAGTTTCATCCTGGGGATATCTTGAATTTACAGCAAGTGATGAAAAATATGAAAAAGATGCATATGAATTTGCAAAAATTGTTTATGAAAAAACAGATATCATTAATGGATATCATCCAGAAGATAAGTATCTCAGACCAGTGATAGCTGAATTTTCAGACCATTTTCCTAAAGAAAAGAGTCTATTACCAAAACCAATTAAATTAATAAATAATTCATCAGGACCAAATGATTTTTCATCAATTAATGAATTAATTGAAAAAAATAGAGATGAGGGTTTAGAATACATTGTTGCTGATGACCAAAAACACAGACCACAGTTCATACAAGATTTGTATTTTAAAGAAAAAGAATTTCCTTATCTAACGAAAGTATTTGATTCAAATGAACTTGATTATCAATATAATGTGAAATTATTCTTTATTGAATATGAAAAATATGATAAAAAATTTAATCAGCCATGAGAATGAGTTTTAGATGATAACAATGAATAAACACGCTTAAAATGGATAATTTTTCAAAATATACATTGAATAAAAAAATTGCTAAAAAGTTTATTTTAGAAAATTTCTCATCAGATTATACTAAAAAAGATCCAAAAAAAGTATCACTTGGTTATCCATCATATGGTTGGGAAGAGGTGTATGAAGCGTTAGAATCAATGCTAGAAATGAAGACTACAATGGGTAAGAAGGTAAAGGAATTTGAGAGGTTATTTGCAAAATACATTGGTGTCAAATATGCATTAATGGTTAATTCAGGATCATCAGCAAATTTACTAGCATTATCAATTCTATCAAATCCAATTTTAAAAAATAGAAAAATAAAAGAAAATGATGAGATTATTACGCCTGCAATAACATGGTCTACCACTGTTTTTCCAATTATTAACATTCATGCAAAACCGGTATTTGTTGATGTAGACCCAAGAAGTTACAATATAGATACTAAGAAAATAGAAAAAGCAATAACAAAAAAAACTAAAGCTATACTACCAGTTCATCTATTAGGAAATCCTTGTAAAATGAATGAAATTAGAAAAATTGCAAAAGAAAATAATTTGTATGTAATTGAAGATTGTTGTGAAGCGTTAGGTGCAAAAATAAAAAATAAAAAAGTAGGTTCATTTGGAGAACTAGGTACTTTTAGTTTTTTTATCTCACATCATATTACAACAATGGAAGGAGGTATGTTAGTAACAAATAATGAGTCCTTTTATGAATTAGGAAAATCTCTTCGTGCACATGGATGGGCTAGAGAGTTAAAAAATAAAAAACAAATTGAGAAAAAGTATCCAAATATTAATTCGAATTTTCTTTTTTCAAATCTAGGATTCAATTTAAGACCAACTGAAATTCAAGGGGGATTTGGCATACATCAAATTAAAAAATTAGATAAATTTTTGACTATACGAAAATCTAATGCAGATTTTTGGAGGAAAAATTTATCTAAATTCTCAGAATTTATTGATCTAACATACGTTGAGCCAAATCATTTTCATGCAAACATGTTATTTGCAATAAAAGTAAAGAAAAATGAATATTTTAGAAGAAATGATTTAGTAAAATATTTAGAGAAAAATGGAATTGAAACCAGACCAGTTATGACAGGTAATTTTGTAATGCAACCAGTTACAAAAATGATTAAATTCAAAGTTTCTGGAAAATTGGTTAACTCAACAGATGTTATGCAAAATTCATTTTTAATTGGAAATCATCAAGATATTGACTCTAATTCACGAAAATATGTTTTAGAACAAATTACTAAATTTATTAAATCAAGAACTTCAAGGTAAATGAAAATGAAAATTTTAGAAGAATTAACAAATAAAGAAGTTCTGGTGACAGGTGGATGTGGTTTTATAGGATCACAGGTTACAAAACAACTTTCAGATTTAGATGCAAAAATAACCATAATTGATAATTTATCATCAGGAAAAGAAGAATATGTTAAAGAAATTCCAAATGTTTCATTAATTAATGCAGATCTTAATGATAAAGAAAAAATTCAAGATGCAGTAAAAAATAAAGATTATGTAATTAATTTAGCGGCACTTCCATTTATTCCAGATTCATATTTTTATCCAAATGAATTTTTTGAGACAAATGTCAATGCAACTATTAATTTATCACTAGCAGTAAGTAAAGAAAAAAAAATTAAACGTTTTGTTCATATTTCATCTAGTGAGATTTATGGAAGTGCCAGACACGTACCAATGGATGAGAATCATCCTACAACACCTCAATCAACATATGCAGTAAGTAAACTTGCAGGAGAGAGAGTAGTATTTACCATGCATAAAGAACATAATTTTCCAGCAGTAATTATTAGACCATTTAACTCATTTGGGCCAAACATAACTCAACCATATATTATTCCAGAAATAATTTCACAGATGTTAAAAGATCAGGATGAAATTACATTAGGAAATATTCATAGCAAAAGAGATTTAACTTTTGTTTCAGATACTGCACGAGGAATTCTTTTAGCATTAGTAGTAGAAGGAATTATTGGAGAAACAATAAACATTGGAAGTCAAAGAGCATTATCAATTAAGGAACTAGTTCAAGAAATATCAGGAATTATGAAAAAAGAAGTTTCCATTAATGTAGATTCAACAAGATTTAGACCAGATGATGTTGATACACTGGTTTGTGATTATAATAAAGCAAATAAGCTTCTTGGTTGGAAACCACAAGTGTCAATTAATGAAGGACTTGAAAAAACTATTGAATGGGTCAAACAAAACGGAATATCATTTAACAAACCGTTTAAGGGATGGACGTCATCATATAGAAAAAAGTTTTAGAAAATGAATTGGTCTGAGAAAAAAGTTTTAGTTACTGGTAGTAGTGGATTCCTTGGTAGATATGTAGTTGAAGAATTAGAAAAAAGAAAAGTAAAAGAATTATTTTTACCAAGTTCACAACAATATGATTTACGTATACAAGAAAATTGTAAGAAAGTAGTCTCAGATGTAGATATTATTTTTCATGTAGCTGGAACAGTTGGAGGAATTCAATATATGAATAATAATCCAGCAGGAGTATTTTATGATAATCTGATGATGGGAACACATCTAATAGAAGAAGCGAAAAATGTAGGCATAGAAAAATTAATTTTGGTAGGTACAGTTTGTAGTTATCCAAAATTTGCCAATATACCATTTAATGAGAAACAGATTTGGGAAGGGTATCCTGAAGAAACAAATGCATCATACGGTCTTGCTAAAAAAATGCAGCTAGTTCAATCAGATGCTTATAGAAAGCAATACAAATTCAATTCAATATCAGTAATACCAACTAACATGTATGGACCAACAGATAATTTTTCAGAAGACAGTAGTCATGTAATACCTGCAATTATTAAAAAAATCTTCCAGGCAAAAAAATTACAAAATGAAAAAATTACATTATGGGGAGATGGTTCTCCAACTAGAGATTTTCTATATGTAAGAGATACAGCGAAAGGAATTATTTTAGCAGCTGAAAAATATAATGAATCTGATCCAATAAATTTAGGAAGTGAATTAGAAATATCAATAAAAGAGTTAGCAGAAATAATTGCAGATTTAATGGATTTTTCAGGACAGATTGAATGGGATGATTCAAAACCTAATGGGCAACCAAGGAGATGTGTAAGTAATGCTCGTGCAAAAGAGTTATTGGAGTTTAAACCAGAAACTAAAATTAGAGAAGGATTAGAAGAAACAATAACATGGTTTACAAAACAACAAAGTTCTTAGCAAGATTTATTCGGACTACAAAAATTGTTCAGACATGTCAATAGCAATAATTATTCTAACTTTAAATGAAATTGATGGAGTAAGAGCAATTTTACCAAAAATTAAAAAAGAATGGGCAGATGAAATAGTGGTAATAGATGGTGGCTCAACTGATGGCACTATTGAAGAATGTAAAAAAATGGGATTTCAGGTAATTGATCAAAAAAATAGAGGTCATGGAGGAGGAATTTTGACAGGAGTGGAATGCACAAAATCAGATGTAATCATAATTTTTGGACCAGATGGAAATCATGAACCAAATGAAATTCTTCAATTAAGTAAAAAAATGGATGAAGGATATGATCAAGTCGTCATATCCAGATTTGGAAAAGGTTCTGAAAATTTAGATGCAGGATTGATTGATGGATTTGGAAATAAGATGTTTACATTCATTGCAAATGTAATTTTTAATGGAAATATGACAGATACATTAAATGAAAGTAGAAGTATAACCCGAAAAGCATTCAAGGAATTAAAATTTGATGCAATGCAATTAGATTCAACATTTCAAATGAGTATTAGAGGAATGAAAAGAAAACAGAAAATTATTGAAATTGTAGGAAATGAAGGCAGGAGAATTGGAGGTAAGCGAAAAATGAAGCCATTTCAAACAGGTTGTAGGCTAATAAAACGAATTTTAATTGAATGGGTTAAGAATTAGATTTATGCTAAAATAATTTAATAGTTATTTTTTAATGTGAATAAGGAAAGATAAATCATTGAAAATAAAAAAGACTGCATCGAGTGTTCTTAGGAAAATTAAGTTGAAAGAGGATTTCATTAAACCGCCAGGAATTGAAACTAATACTCCAATTGTTTTTCATGCTTTTTTAGAAAAAATTCAGATCATATCAGAAATGTCTAATGAGAAGGGAATTGAACTTCCAGATAATTTAGTGATTCCAAAAGGCAAGTATATTTTTTCTGGCAAAACGTACAATTTGGATAAAGAAGGAGTTTACAGATTTGTAAATCCAGGTAAGAACAATAAACAAAGAATTGTTTTTGAGACAAATCATGATGCATTGTTATCTTCAATAGCATGGATATATTCACATGGAAATAAGGACGATGAAAAAGAATATTCAGAAATTTTAACAAAAGCTAAAAATGAAAAAATTTTTGCAACATGTGGAACTATTTCAAATTGGTCAATTCAATTTTTAAAAAATAATGGAATAAAAGCAAGGATTGTTGCAGTACTAACTCTTGAGGATTGGAATAGTTATGATAACGGTCATATTTTGATAGAAGTATTTCAAGAAAAACTAAAAAAATGGGTGCTATATGATATTGATAATGATGCATATTTTACCCATAATGGAAATCCACTATCATTACTAGAGTTTACAAAAAAAGTTAAAGAAAATAATTATGAAATTAATTTTATTGCAAAAAAGAATGATATTGATATTTCGAATTTTGTAGATAAAGAGAATAATTATAATTATAGTTTCTTGATAGAAGCGCGATTTTTAGATGAAGAGACACGAAGAAAGTGGTATAACAGAGTATTTCAAGTTCCAATGATCGTTGATGAGAAATATAGTTATTTTTTTGACGAGAATAATAAAAGTAAAATTTTGAGTTATTCAAGTTTTTACCAATATTTAGAAAAACATACGTTCATGAAAAAATTTTATAATTTTGATAATTCTTAAGGAGTATCAAAGAATTTTTCATAATTTATCTTAAAGACTTTAGCGTGAAATTTTTGATTATTTATTGCAGTTGTATCAAAAACTTTTTCTAAAAATGGATTACTTTTCTCATCGGTATACACATCTAAGAGGAATGGATAAAGTTGATCAACATTATCTTTACTAACTGCAATATATTCAAGTTGGTAACTTTCTCCAATTCTAATTAGATCTTTTAGTGAAGTTGCTGAAAGAGCTATTTCATTTAATCTTTCAGGATTTTTAAAAATTTCATCTTGATATTGAGTTTGATACGATTTAAAATCTTTAGTAGGTGAATTAAAAGTTACAAATTTTAAAAATTCAAGTGTATTTCCACCATCTAAAATTTTTCCATCAAATTCAGTTACAATATGTTCTGTGAATAAAAATTTCTCTTTATACATTAAATCAGATGATGAATCATATCTAATCGTGAACAAACATGATGTTACCACGATAAATATGATGAAACATAATATTGTTAGATTTTTTTGTTTTTGTGAAAATGAAAATGTACTTGTTCCATTCTGTACAATTTTTTGAATAATTATTGTAGAAAATATAATGAGAAATGGTAAAATATGATAAATTAATCGTTTATCTGGAATTATTGAAAAGTAAATTACAAAAATACTGATTGAGCCTAAAAGCATTATCCATAAACTTCCAATTTTTGATTTTGGTATACCACTGTGACGAAATGAAAGAATTATACCAAACGGTAGAAAAACAATCAGATATGGAAATGCAAGTTTTACTATCGATTCTAATAGATTAAAAGTTCCAGTAAACAGAAATCTTTGTACAAATTCATTAAATCCATAGTCTTCAATAAAGTTAGAATAAGAATAAACTAAATCCCTAGAGTTATCAGATAATATATCAGCATAATTTCCGGAGAATAGTTGATTGGTTTGTGAAAAATAAAAAGGATTTCCATATTGTTCATTTTTTTGTACTAACATGGGAGTGAGTATTATGAAAAAAATTAGTAAACATCCAGAATATTTAAGAAGATTTTTTGGATTTGGTTTGTACGTAACAAAGAAGATTATTGATAAAATAATTAATGTAATTAATCCATTAAATCTCATCCAAACAGCAAGTCCACATATTAAAAAAGCAAGAATATATGAATAGTTAAATTTTTTTTCTAAAATAAAATAACACGAAGATATTGTTAATAGAATAAAAATTGGCTCAGAAAGTGCAGATGCTGAATTGTATAAGAGATGTGGTTCAAAGGCAAACATTAATGATGCAAGTATTGAAAATTTTTCATTAAAGAATTTTCTAGCAAATAAATACATAGGAAAAATTGTTAATGTTGAAATTATCATGCTTAATAATCTTCCAGCATTTACATAATCAAGAAAATTATTTGAATCAATGAGATTATAGAGTCCTGAAAGTATTATTGGCCAACCAAGTGTTTTTCTTATTGGTTCTGTGAAGTCATTATTTAAAATTGAAAATGAGCGTAAAATGTAGCCATAAGAGTCATCAGATGTTGGAGGTAAGGAGAAATCAATATGATATAATTTTATAGAAAAAGAAACTAGTCCTATTGCTATTAAGAGTAAAAAGATGATTTTTGAATTCATGTTGTTTTTTAGAAATTATTAATAATTATTTTATTTAGTCCTTTGGTGTTTTTCAGAATTATGAAGAGTTGGTTTAGCAGGATTACCTATAACAGTTGTATTTTCTGAAACATTTTTCACAACAACTGCGCCCATTCCAATAAAAGAATTTTTTGACAATCTTATTCCATTTCTAATATTCGCTCCAGGTGCAACATACACATTATCTTCGATTATAGAACTTCCACCAAAATAGGTTTTACCAGCAATTATACAATTTTTACCAATTTTCATTCCAGAACCAACATATACTTGACTACTGATTTTTGTTCCATCACCGATTTCAGTGTCTTCTAAAAAACCAGGCAATATGGACGTATGAGAACCAAGTTCAACATTATTTCCAATATTAACTCCACCAAGATGTTGGCAGGACTCTAATAGAGATGATTCATTTCTTTGTGTTCCAAAATGTTCGTCACCAATAATTACTGATGGAAGAATTTTTACATTATCACCAATTTTAGTTCCACTAAAAATCTGAACTCCACCATATATGATACAATTATCACCAATGCTGACATCATTTTCAATATAGGAGTATTGACCAATGGATGTGTTTTTACCAATTTGATTGGTTTCAATGATCGCTGTTTCATGTATTCCTTGAGAAATTTTTTGTGAATTGAAATTTTTTATACATCTAATAAACCATAATCTAGGATTTTCTACAAAAATTAATGTTGAATTTGTTTTGAACTGATTGGTATGTAGTATTGATGGACAAAAAATTAATGAAGCATTAGATTGATTAATTGATTGAACAGATTCATTATCAGTGGAAGACCAAAATGAAATTTCTCCAGTTTTAGCCTTATGTATAGATGCAAATCCTGAAATTGTTTGATCATTTTTTTCATTAATTACTTTTGTAGTATTATTTACAAATTCTAAAACATTTGAAATTTTTATGATGTGTGATATCAATTTAATCTGTATACCTCGATGGTCAGTATTTATACATTAAGTATATTTCATATGTACCAAATCAAAGTAGTTTACAAAGAGTTAATAGATTTATTCTAATTTTCTGTATGTATGTCAATTAGAGTTCTTGCAATAGGTGATTTAGCAAATAATTTTGTAATTTTAAGAAAATATGTTAAAGAATCAGATATACATATCATAAATTTTCCATGGGATACAGCTAGTAAATTAACTGAGTCACGAGATGTAGAATTTTTTGATTCATTAAAAATTAAAGAACAGATTGAAAAAATTAATTCAATTAAAGATGATTTTGATTTGGCAATAGTAAATACATGGGCAGGAGCAAGACTTGCCTATTTAACAGGCATGAATTATATTATTTATTTTGTTGGTAGTGCATTAAGAGTTCCACCATTTATTAAAAATCCACGATTAGATTATCTTAAGAAACCGCTTCCAACACTAAACGGTTCTGAAAGAAAATTTTATAGAAAAGTTTTTGATAATGCACTTTCTTGTGTTGCAGCTGGTAGTGATTTATTTAAAATATTAAAAGAATATAAAAATAAGAGTATACATCAAATTGACATTCCAGTTGATACTGAAATGTTTAATGATCAAATTAAACCATTAGAAAAAAAGAAAACAAAATTTACTTTTTTAAGTCCACAAAGAATAGGACTTGCAAAAGGAATAGATATAATTTGGGATGCAATAAAATTAACAAAAACTGATTTTGAGGTGTTACAGGTGAAATGGTTTCTTGGTCAGCGAACTGATGAAGAAAAAGAAATTAATGAAAATTTAGTGAATAATAGTCCTGAAAAAGTAAAATATATTCCAGTTTTTAAAAGAGAAGATATTCCAAAAGCATTTTGTTTTGCAGATGCAATTATTGGGCAAATGAGAAGTGGTCTTGGTGGAGCAGTTGAAAGAGAAGGAGCGTTTTGTAAAAAACCAGTGTTACAATATGCCAATCCAGAAATAAAATTTCTTGTAGATAGTAGTGAAATTAATTCTCCATTTCTTCCACAATCCAATGATCCATTAGTTTTGGCCAAATTAATTGATAAAATAGTATTATCAAAAGAATTCCGCGATGAATTAGTTTTAGATGAATATAATTTTGTAAAAGAAATCGCTGATCCAGTAAAAATAGCTGGAGAATGGGACAAATTATTCACTTTTTATTTAAGTGATAAAAATAACCAGAATAAAATTTCATCATATGAAATAAAATTAAGACAGACAAATTTCTTTTTTATAAATAAACT
The DNA here is from genome assembly GCA_028344155.1 of Candidatus Nitrosopelagicus sp. Classification (GTDB taxonomy): domain Archaea; phylum Thermoproteota; class Nitrososphaeria; order Nitrososphaerales; family Nitrosopumilaceae; genus Nitrosopelagicus. The sequence goes on along the minus strand of JAOMAI010000003.1, from coordinate 54,308 downwards.
TTATTTTAATAAAATTAAGAAAAAAATCAGAGGCTAATCTTTATCAAGATCAAATTTTCTAAGTCTAGGATTGTAAATATAATCACCATCTAAAAGAACATTAATCTTTTTTTGTAACTCTTCTATCTCGTTAATTTCATCATCAGTTAGTTTTTCATTATTATTTATTTTTATCATATACTTGGTTAACATTAGAAATAATGGAAAGATAACTTGTTGATTCCATCCTTTTGGTGGAAGTTTATAATTGAAAGGTTGAGAAGTTGCAATGACTTCGGCTTCTGCACCAAATGCTGAAGTTCTTTTGTAGTGAATATATCCAATTGTAATAAGTAACGGAATTCCAATTAAACCAATCATCAATATGTAATGAAGAAATGATGGAAATATTTCTTTGAGTATAGGATAATTTTCAATAGCTAAGAAGTAAGTAACAGTTAATGTATTAATTGCAGCCATAATAAATGCAAAATAAACACTCCAGCCTTGTCTAAAATAAAACCATCCTTTAAATCCAATATTTTGTTGAGACATAACTTATTGAAATTATAATGGTATATGAAGAATACTACAGAAAATTCTAACTGGATTTTTTAACAGAGTTATTTAATGAAAATGCACCGATAAATTTCATAGTGATTAATCCAACTGTAACACCATACCATCTAGTAAATATTCTGATGAAAATAACAAGTGTTAATGCAAGTGAGATTTCTATTCCATGAAACGATAGAAATCCTGCTAAACTTCCCTCAACTACACCAACACCCATTGGAAGAAATGAGATGACACCAATAATGATAGATGTTGTATAAGTTGCAGATAGCGTAAGAAATTCAATATCAAACACTCCAAATGATTGTAAAATAAGATAAGCAATTAATGATTCAATTAACCAGAAAGAGATTGATAGTACAGACGATGTAAGAAATATTTTTCCTTTAATTGAATTTTTTAGAACAACATGAGATTCAATAAGAGATTCAGTATATTTTTTAAATATTTTTTTTGTAGATAATAAATTAATTGTTTTTTCAAAAAATTTTTTTGAGTTGATTAAACCAAAGATTAATGAAGAACCAATCCCAATACTTATGACAGCATATATACTAAATTCAAAATAAAATATGCCCATAATTGCAATAAATAAGATTCCAAGTAAATTATAGAATTGTTCAGCAATTACTATAGGTGCAGAATTTTTTTTTGGTATATTATATTTAGAATTAAGTAATTGTACTTTGATTAATTCGCCTATTTTACCAGGGGTAGCAGACATAGCATAACCAACTAGAAAAATTTTGAAGTTATCTTTTACAGGTATATTGATATTAGAATTTTGTAAAAGAAGATGCCATCTTAAAAAGAGTATAAACCAACTAATTGGCCCTAATATCAAGATGACAGGAAGATATGACAGGTTTATTTTCAGAATTTCATTATAAATTGTGTTAAGATCAGATATAATCAAAAAAGTTATGTAAAGAATGATCGTTGCAATTATAATTAAATATAATCTATTATCAAATTTCATTTTTTATAATTTGTTTTAATCCATCTTCTAATTCTGTTTCATATTTCCAGCCAATGAGATCATTCATTTTACTAGTGTCTGCTTGACTTTGCTTTACATCACCAGGTAAAGATGGTTCATATTTTGGTATAAGTTTTAAATCATAAATTGTTGTCATTAATTCTGCAAGATTCTTTATTGAGATAACTTTTCCAGTTCCAACATTTAGAAAACCAGAATCTAAATTACTTTCCATAACTGCAAGATTTGCTTTAGCTATATCAAGAACATATACAAAATCCCGTATCTGTTCACCATTACCAAAAATTATTGGTGATCTAACATTCGATAATGCATTCATAAATTTGGTTATTACACCAGCATATGATCCTGTTTGACCAAAACCAAATACATTGAAGTATCTTAAACCAACAATTTTATTATTTTTATTTGTAAATTGTTCAGCAAGTATTTCATCATCTAATTTTGTTTTTCCATAAGGATTAATTGGATTTTTTTCAGAATTTTCTAATATAGGGATCTTGTTTACATTGCCATAAATACTAGAACTACTTGCAAAAACAACTTTTATTTTTTCTTTTTCTGCAATTTCAAATATATTTTTTGTACCAATTACATTAACATCATAATATTCATTAGGAATCTTAAATGATTCAGAAACAACAGTTAATGCAGCTTGATGAAATATTCCGTCACAATTTTTTACTATTTTGTTTAATTTTTCTTTATGTCTTATATCGATATTATAAAATTGAATTTTCTCATATACAGATTCTAAATTTTCTTTTTTCCCAGTGTGGAGATTATCAATGACAATAACTTCATGTTTATTTTGAACAAGTAATTTTACTATGTTACTTCCAATAAATCCAGCTCCACCAGTAACAATAAAACGCATATGGCAACTGAATATAACAATATTTTAAGTCTTAAGTAGTAATACCCAATTCAAATCATGAATAATAAATTAGAAAATTAAATAAAACATACACAATCTGATGAATTATGTATGAAATGGATCCAATCAGTTTCAAAGAAATTCTCACATTACGATATGATACAACATTAAAATCAACATTACAAGAATTGAAATGGGAAGATTACAAACAAAAGGAAAAAGCAGAAAATATTTCATCTTTCATAGAAAATTCAATAATAGATGCTGTGTCTACTCACACAAAAGATTTAACAAATTCAACAATTTCTCTTAGTTCTGGAATTGATTCAACATTGATTGCATCAATTATTAAAAAGAATTTTCCAGATATGAAAATTGATTCAATTTCTGTTAAATTTGCAGATAGTTTTGATGAGTCTCCATCTGCAAAAAAAATTGCAGATAGATTAGAATTAGATCATCATATAATTAAAATTGAAAATTTTCTTGAAGAATTACCACAAGCAATTAGTATTGTCAAAAAACCATTTTGGGATTTACATTGGTATTACATTGCTAAAGAAGCAAAAACCTATTCCAATAATTTTTTTTCAGGTGATGGAGGTGATGAATTATTCGGCGGTTATACATTTAGATATAAAAAATATTTATCGTTAGTTTCATCTAATTCATCTCCAGATGAAAAAATTAGAGCATACTTGTCATGTCATGAAAGAGATTGGATACCTGAACAAGAACAAATCTTTGGAAAAAAATCAGATTTTCAGTGGACACAAATATTTTCTGTTTTAGAAAAATTTTTTAAAAATGATTTAGAGATACTTGATCAAGTATTCTTAGCTGATCTAAATGGAAAATTACGATATAATATGATACCATTGTATCAAAAAATTCACGAGTTTTTTGATATATCTTATCTCGCACCAATGCTAAATAATCAATTGATAAAGTTCTCAACTCATTTAGATAATAAAATAAAATATAACCCAAATACAAATCAAGGTAAAATTCCATTAATTCAATTATGTAAAAAATATGGTATGGATGATTTGATTATAAAAGAGAAAAAAGGGTTTTCAGTCGATACAAAAAATTTATGGAAGAATTACGGTCAAGATATATGTGATTATTATTTATCTGATGCACGAATAGTTGAAGATGGCTGGATAAGTAAAGAGTGGATAAATAAATACAAATCGAGAAATGATTTGGATGTTAGATATGTCAATAAATTTTTAGGATTACTTGCATTAGAAATATGGCATAGATTGTTTATCACAAAAGAAATTAATGAATATGAAAAATTAAAATTTTAATTTAATTCTGTAATATTTTTAATAAAATTCTTAGTTATAGTATTCCAATGAAAATTTTCTTCAATAAAGTTTCGACCATTTTTCCCAAAAGTTTCTTGAACTTCTTTATCATCAATTAATTTTTTTAATTTTTCAAATAGATCTAATGGATCATCTTTTCTAATTAGAAAACCTGTTTTATTATTCATCATCAACTCAGGAATTCCACCCACATCAGTAGCAATTACTGGTTTTTGCATCAATTGTGCTTCTTGGAGAGTTAACGGAGACATATCTATTCCACTAATCAATGCATAAACATCAATAGAATTAAGAAATTTTCTTACATTATCAGGATACTGTAACTTTCCAAGCCATTTGAAATTATCAAATTTTTGTAATTCAGGTAAAACTTTTTCTGCATACACACCATCACCAGCCCAATAAAATGTTACATCAGGCATTTTTTTCATAATATGTTTAAGAAGTAAAAGTTGTTTTGTTTTTTCCCAAATAGTTGCATTCTGTACTAAACCAACACATGGATGTTTTAATTCCATTTTTTCATTATTTACCCAATTGGCGGGATTAATTCCTTGATATAATACATCATTAGGTATCATAGGATAATTTTTCTCAACAATTTTTCCGAGATATTTACAAATTGGAAATATTTTTTTTGCACCTCGAAAACATTTGTCAGCAGTTTGTTCTTTAAACCAAATTACTGTTCGTTTAGGAGGATATTTGTAAAGTGTCTGTTTTGCCATTTCGGATTCAGACCAATAATCACCTCTTAAATGAACAAATAACGGAATTTTTTCTTCAATAGCAATTTTTCCAAAATTTACTTGCCTATCAACAAAAATAGCATCTGGGGAAAAATTGGAGACTAGCTTTTTGAATTTATTTTTATTATCAAACCAATCTTTGATGTTACGACTTGGAAATCCTGCATAAATATCAGTATCAACAACTAGATGGTAATCATGTCCTTGTTTTTTTAACTCTTCACCAAATTCCTTTAAATGAAAAATTTTAGAGGGTGCACCAGATATTAGAAGTCTCATTTTTTATCTGGATTTAAGTAGTAAATTAATTAAACTACATTTTTGTATCCAATATACATAAGAAATTATGTAAGGTAAAAATAGATTAAACTGAAGATATCATGAAAACTCCATTTTTTGTTCAAGAATTTACTCAGGAGATGGAGGATGCTGCAATTCATGCATTACGAAATGAATCATTTGTAGGTGGAGAAAGTGTTTTAAAATTTGAAGAGGAGTTCGCAAAATATACAGGTACAAAATATGCAGCATCAGTTAGTTCTGGAAATGGTGCATTACAAATTTCACTGATGGCTTTAGGAATAGGAGAATCACACGAAGTTATAACTCCAACAAATTCATTCATTGCTTCAGCAAATTGTATTAGAATGACAAATGCAAAACCAATTCTAACAGACATTGATATGAATGATGGTGGCATTGATCTATCAAATAATAAAAATAATGTCAATGCAATTATTCCAGTTCATATTTACGGTAATCCGTGTAATTTTGATTCAGTCAAATCTTTTGCAGAAAATAAAAAAATTCCAATTATAGAAGATGCGTGTCAAGCACATGGTGCAGAATACAAAGGAAAAAAGGTTGGTAGCCTCGGAGATATAGGATGTTTTTCATTTTATCCAACAAAAAATATGACAGTTGGCGGAGATGGAGGAATGACTACAACAGATAATGAAGAAATTGTATCAAAAATTAAATCAATCCGAGATAATGGCAGAAAGACAAAAAATCAGTTTGATAAATTAGGATTTACAATGAGACTGAATACTGTAAATGCTGCAATTGGAAGAGTTCAACTAAGACATCTTGATGAGAAAACTGCACGAAGAAGAGAAATTGTATCAATCTACAGAAAGAATTTAGTGCAAGATTGTATTTTACCTGAAAATAAAGATGGAAAATCAGTTTATCATCAGATTGTAGTTAAACATCAAAAAAGAGATGAGATACGCAAAGAATTAGCAGACAATGAAATAGGTTCCGCCATTTATTATGAAACACCAATACATAAACAACCAATTTATGAACTTTATAAATTGGAATTACCTAACAGTGAAAAATTTTCAAAATTAATTTTATCACTTCCGTCTTATCCACAACTCACAAATGATCAAGCATTAGAGATTTGTGAACATGTAAATAAAATTATTAGTTAAGTCTTTAGCAAATTTTCATAAAATTGTATATATTTTGGAAGTATGACATTCCAGGTCATATTATTTTTAACAAAAGTATTCCCATGTATAGCAAGTTTTTCTGCTTTTTCTTTGTCAGATAATAATTCATTAACTGCTTGGGCTAATTTATGTGGATTTTCAGGTGGAATTAAAATTCCGGTTTGATTATTAATAATTAATTCTGGAATACCACCGACATTAGTTCCTATAACAGGAATATTTAGAAAAAATGCTTCTTTAACGGAGGTTGGTAAACTTTCTATTCTGGATGGAACTACAACTATACTAGATGATTTCATTATACGCATAGCATCTTCCCAAGAACGATCTGTACAATAAACAACATTTCCATTAATTTCAGATTCTGCAGCTTTTAGAATATCAATTCCTTTTTCATGACTATCACGTCCAACATATGCTATTTGGTTTTTAATTTTTTCAACAGAACCTATTTTTTCAAACATACTTGTATCCAAAGGTGAAGGAAGATATTCAAAATCAATATCAGATTTTTCTTTGTATAGTTTTTGTGTAGCTTTTGAATCAGTAGTTAATTTATCAGGCCATTGCAATACTTGAGATTCTGCAGATTTAGCAATAGATGAAATTGATTTTGAATGAAGTGAATTTATTTGATCACCAAATATACCGTGAACTGAAAGAACTTTCTTTTTTCCTTTTGCGTATTTCATTGCATATGCAGAAGGAATGTTGAATGCATGTACAATATCATATGAATCCCTATCAACTATACTCTTTATGCTACTTAATACAGCAAAACTAGGATTTTTGAAATTCTTTATTGGAATGTGTGTTGTTTCCATTTTCTTTACGTAATGACCACTTTGAGACAATTTTTCAGCAAGCATTGCTGCATGCCCACCTATACCACCAGAAAATCTAGGAGATATGAATAAGAATTTCATTTTGAAATTTCTTAGTAAATGAGTTTTTAAGGTCTTGGATTAATTTACAATCTTTTTTAGATGTATTCATGAATACGGCTTAAATAACATAATTAGAGAATTATCTCAAATGCAAAAAATCGTGATATTTGGTACAGGAGATCTTGCACAAAGAATATTTTATTATCTTAAAGATAGTGAGGATGAGATTGTAGCATTTTGTGCAAATAAATCAAATATACGTTCTAACGAATTACTGGGATTACCTGTAGTAGCATTCGAGGATATCACGCAGAAATATCCTCCGGGAGAATTTTTGATGTTCATTGCGTTGGCGTATTCTGAAATGAATAAAAAACGTAGAAAATTTTTTGATGAAGCAAAAAGTAAAGGTTATGAATTGTATAGTTTTATTCATCCATCAACCAAGATTTGGGATGAGTTTGAGATAGGAGAAAATTGTTTTATTCTTGCAGAAAATATTATTCAACCATTTGTAAAAATTGGCGATAACGTATTGATAGGAAGTAATAATCTCATTAGTCACAACACTGTAATTGAGAATAATTGTTTTCTAACGTCTAACATTACGTTAGGCGGTCATATTACAATTGGGGCTAATTCATTTATTGGTCTTAGTGCAACAATTAATCAGAGAGTAAAAATTGGAAAAGAATGTATTATCGGCGCAGGAACTTTAATCACAAAAGATGTTAATGATAAAGAAGTTTATGCTGAAAATTCATCAAGAAAACTTCCTCAATCAAGTTCTGAAATTGGCGATATGATTTAGAAATTAGATGCAATACATATTTTTGAGTCATGATGTAGATTGGAGAAGACAAGGTCCTAATGTAGAACATATACAAGCAAGAAAAGATAGATTTGATTCAGAAATTTTTAACAAAACTGAACCTAAGGAATTGTATCGCAATATTCCTGAATACATGACACTGGAAGAAAAATTTGGAATTCGTTCAACATTTTTCTTTAGAACAATTTATGAAAATGGAGATATGAATGATTATGAAGATGATATTCAATCTCTACTCAAAGGAAATTGGGAAATTGGTTTACACACAGATCCTAAATCAGTAGATAATATTGAAAAAATTAAACTAGAGAAAGAAAAATTAGAATTTTTAACACGAAAACCGATTATTGGCAATAGAGTTCATTTTCTTAATTATAATTCAGAATTACCAATAAAATTAAAACAATTAGGTTTTTCGTATGATGCATCCCTTAGGCATTCAAAAGACAAAATTGACGAAAAAGAAATGGGTTATTCAAAAATTGATGGATTAATTGAATTTCCTGTTACATTGATGGATGCATATTTGTTTACACATATGGGAATTAAAGAAGATGGAATTATTCCTGAATTTAGAAAAACATTAGAAATCGGTAGAAATGTTTCAGATAAGAATGTCATTAGTGTAATTTGGCACGACAATGTTCTAAAGATGAAAGGTGGTAGAATGTATGAAAAAATTTTAGAATTTTTAGATTCAGAAGATGATGTAAAAATTTTACCAGGTAAAGATTTGGTTAAAATTTTAAAATAATTTTAAAAATTAATTATTGAGCGCCCATTGCTTGTTCTGCTTGGTGGAACATCTCACTCTTTGCACAACCTGCTGCAAGTTCGTCACCTGCACCTCTTCTCATAAGACCTCTGTAAAGACCGTCTTCGAGTTTTACACCTTCACGTTGTTCCCATTCCTCAACAGTGATAGAGTATTTCTTTTGGATTCTGTCTCTGTACCATTCTGGGATTACATTGAATGCACAGAACGGAATAATTCTAAGGTCTGGAGTAACATAGTGAATATCACATCTTTGTAATCTTTCTAAATCTTCATTGTATTTGTCTTGAAAGTGCATCATTCCTAAGAATAGACCCTTTACGTGCCATGAACCTACTGCTTCAAATGATCTCTTCATTAAGATATTTCCAAACATTTTAGCCAAATCTAATCCAGCTGGTTGGTTTTCTTTATTTATGAATCCTTTTAGTTTTCTTACAACTTCAAGCATTGTAAAGTATTTGTTTGCACCAGAGCGGATTTGTTCTGCTTTGTCTTCAAATAATTCTAACATACCTTGAATATCACAGAATCTTGTCATTGGGACAAGTTTCTTTGTGTCTGCATCTTGGAATACATAAGCTCCTGCTCCACATGCAAAGTGAATAGATAATTCATATTTTGGTTTACTTGAGAATGCTTCAATGACATTTGTCAATGGCATACAACTTGGTACAGGGTACCAATCATCGACAGTTACTTGACCTTCTGTTTGTTCTTCAATTCTTTGGATACAATCAGGTACTGTGATTCTGTATTTTTCACGTTCTGATTTTCCCATTCTTCCAGTTAGTGATACTGGTTGGAAGTTTACTGCATGAACAACATCTAAGTTCTTTTGTGCATATCTGATAATACCTCCTAGTTCATGATCATTAATTGATTTGATAACGGTTGGAACAAACACAACAGTTGTTCCGGTTTTTCTACAAGTATCTAGTGCATATGGAATTTCCCAGTGATTCTTTGGGTTTGTTCTTGCAGTGACACCGTCAAAGCTAAGGTATAGATTGTTACATCCGGCCATTCTTACTTCACGTCCTGCTTCTGGATCCATTGCGTGTCTAATTCCATTTGTATTCATTTGAATATGTTCGACACCTTCTTCTTTCATAATTTTGATTAAATCTGATATATCTTCTCTGAGCATTGGTTCACCACCAGTAATCTGCATAGAGTTTCCTGGGATTGGTCTTTCTGATCTTAAAGTTTTCATCATTCCTCTTACTTGATCATGATTTGGTTCATACATGTAGGCACCTTCTAGTCCTTTCTTAACATAAAAGAAACAATACCAACAAGTAAGATCACATCTGTTTGTAACAATCATGTTTGCCAATCCACTGTGTGACAAGTGATTTGAACATAATCCACAATTGTTTGGACAAGAACACTTGTCTTCCATAATTACATTTGGAGCATGTGCACCTTTTCCATCAACCCAGTATGTACTGAATTTTTTATACATATCATAAGAACCGAAATAGAGTTCCTCAGTTTCACCATGTGTTGGACAAACTTTGGACATGAAGACTTTGCCTTCTCTTTCAAAAACTTCAGCATCTAAAATCATGTTACAATCAGGGCAAATACTTTGGGTAAATCTAATAGTTGATTTCTTACCCTGAGTTTTAGATGACTGATTGGATATCTGAATTAATGCCATTAACTAATTCTCTTGAAAATGAGTATATAATGCAACTCCTACTAACCACCGGATGAATGAGGGAACGATCATAGTCAATTTAAATAGCGAATTTGATAATTCTGTTCGTGAGCATTTCTGACAAGACAAAGAAGTCACTAGAGAAGGTTGGGTTAACTAGCTACGAAATTCGAGCTTATACAACCCTAATCAAAGATGGAGAAAGTAATGCGTCAGAGATCAGCCAAAACTCAGGAGTTCCTTATTCAAAAATTTATGAAATTCTAGGTGCATTGGAAGAAAAAGGATGGATTGGGTCAGATGACTCAAGACCAACAAAATACTTTGCAAAGGCTCCATCAAATGCACTAGAAACTTCAAAGCAAAATGCAGACGCCATATTTTCAGAGAACAAAAATGTCATTTTATCAGAATTAATTCCTCTTTATGAAAAAACTGGAACAAGTGAAAAACCAGATATTTGGTTTATTTCTGGTGCCATGAACATTGTTTCAAAAATTATGGAAATGGTTGAGCATTGTAGAGAAGAAGTAATGATTGCAGTACCACAAGCAGGAGAAATGATTGTTAAACAAGCACTTCCAAAACTTAGGCAATTACACGATAAGGGAATAAAAATTACAATTCTTATTTCAGATGAATTTGATAAAGAATCTATCAAAGCAATTTCTCGTGTGGCAGATGTTAAAGTAAAAGGAGGATTATTTGGAGGAGGTATTATTTCAGATAAGAGGTATGTCGTTATTTTGCTAGGTCCTGAGATTAGTAGCTCTACTTCATCCGAAATAGTAGCAATTTGGGCAGATCATGCAGGATTAGCAGGATTTGCAAGAGAATATTTTGATTTCTTGTTAAAAGATGCCAAAAAACCATAGTTTCAATTGTTTAGATTGTTGAAAATTTATTAGATTAAAGAAAATAGATAATTCATGGATGCAATGGATGAAGAAGTTTTGTTTGTAGGAACTGCAGAAGCGGAACATACAGAAATGTATCTAAAAGCAGTTTGGCATATTAGAGAAAAAGGTGATGATGTCAAAATTAGTACCATTGCAAAAAGACTGAATGTTCGCCAACCAAGTGTTGTACAGATGTTAAAAAAATTAGCAGAAAGAGATTTGGTCACATACAACAAAGCAGGAGTTTCATTGAAAGAAAGTGGCGAGAAAGTTGCATCATCGATGATTCGTAATAGTCGTTTACTGGAAGTATTAATGGACAGCGCCTTAAAAATTGAAATTGATGAAGAGATGGTGTGTGGAATAGAACACCACATGAATAAACAATTTACAGATGCATTGTGTATTATGTTAAAATGTCCTAGTAAAAGCCCTCGAGGTCGTGAAATTCCAATGGGAGAATGTTGTAAAACTACTAGAGGAAAAGAAGAGTAAAAGAAGATATACTATAGAAATTTGATAAGATTATGGCTTGTTTTTGTGGATGCGAAGAATATGTGAAAAACTCTAATGGGAAGATTATGGGCTGTGTAAATTGCAATCATGGTAGACAAAATCACGATAATGAATGGCGTGAATCTGCAAGAGCAAATACAGAAGGATCACAAAAACGAGATACTGACTTTGGATAATTTATTCACCAATAATTTTTACTAAGACTCGTTTGTTTCGTTTACCATCAAATTCACCATAAAAGATAGTTTCCCATGGTCCAAAATCTAATTGGCCATTAGTGATAGCAACTACTACCTCTCTCCCCATTACTTGTCTTTTTAGATGTGCATCAGCATTATCTTCACCAGTGTCATTATGATGATAATGATCAATAGGTTCATGAGGTGCTAATTCCTCTAACCATTTTTCATAATCATAATGTAAGCCACTTTCATTGTCGTTAATGAAAACACTAGCGGTGATATGCATCGCATTAACTAAACAAAGTCCTTCTTTGACACCACTTTTGGTAACTAACTTTTCTATATCTGGAGTAATGTTAACAAATGCTCGTCTTGTTTTTGTCTTGAATGTAAGATATTCAGTTAATGACTTCACAATGTATATAGAAAATTATGGCATAAAAATTCTAAGTTGCAGACTCAGAACTCAAGATCCTAATCATCAAAGTCATAGGATAGCGTACATCACAGTCTGCAGTAGAAATTTCAGATAATCATACTTGAATCTTTCAATAAGCTTGATAAGTGAGATACATTTATTGAAAAAAAATGGTCGAGATAGATGCACCTTCATCATTAGAAAGTTTTCGAAGATTCATCATAGCTAGTACATGTAGTTCATTTGCACCAAGAAGTTATCTTGAGGATCCAGAAGTTTTTGCTGAAAGAGATGATAGTTTAGGTTCCATCTATGTAGAAGCAGCAGACAAAGTAACATTGAAAAAAATCAGAGAGATAACATTTGTTAATGCTAAAGATGTCTTAGGAGTAATTTATTCATCAAAGAGTGGAAACACCAGTCTAAAATGGAGACAAACTAGAAAAAATACAGGTAAGGTAACAGGTGAAGCATCATCAAACTCATTAGTCAATTTGGCAGAAGGTGGAGTCATAACTCTTGAATGGGTTGAAAAGTATGTTAAAAAGAAACAAGAAGAATCAAACTAGTTATCTTTCAGAGATTTTATAAAAAAATATGATTACAAAGACTCTTGATGAGAATACAATTTCATTAATGCCTGAAGATTCTGACGATTTACTAACAATTAGAAGAATATTAAAAACTGATGATAAAATTGTGGGTGAAACAACTAGAGTAATAAAACAAGATAAAGAATATGCAAGACCAGATAAAGGAGAAAGAGTTCATGTACGACTTGCAATAAAGGTAGAAAAAATTTCACTTGATAATGTGTTAGATAGAATTAGAGTTGGAGGTACAATTTTAGAATCAAATAATGAATCAGTTCCACATGGCACACATCATTCTTTTACAATAAAAATAGATGAAGGATTCAATTTGGTAAAGAAAAAATGGAGCAGTGTCGAGAAAAAACTTGCCAAAGCAAAAGGAAAGAAGACAAAATTTATTCTAATTGCAATAGATACAGGTGATTGTGGAATTGGAAGATTAAAAGGAACACACTTGCACCTTTTACCAAATCTTTATTCCGGTTCTAGTGGAAAAAGATACAAATCTAATTTTAAAATTGAGACATTTTTTGATGGCGTTATCAGTGCAATTAGTTCAGTTGTTGAAAAAGATAATCTAGTAATCATTTTTGGTCCAGGAGAAACAAAAAAGAAGTTTTACAATTATGTATCAAAAAAATCTCTTGCAGACAAATGTCAATTCAAAGTAATAGAAGGAATTGATTCGGGTGGAGAAGATGGAATTCACATATTTACAAAATCAGATGCAATGAAAGAAGTGATGGCAGATACCAAACTTGCTAAGGTATCACAAATAATTGATGAGGTGATGTTTCTTGCAAATAAGCAAAGTAAAAAATTCTCTATGGGAATTGATGAGACAAAAAAAGCAAACGATGCAGGTGCAATAGAATCTCTAGTATTTTCAGAAAAAGCTATTCAAGATTCTGATGAACAAGAAATTGTAGACTTCCTAAATGATGTAGAATCTAAAGGTGGAGAAATTTTTAGCGTAGACAGTACTATTGATGCAGGATTGAGAGTTTCAGGTTTAGGTGGAATTATCTCATTGTTGAGATTTCCACTAGAATACTAGAGAGTAGAATCTATCAACCAATCAAGATATGGTTTATTCATAGAATTTACATTAATCTCAGCAATTTCTGGTACATCATATGGATGAAGTTTTTTTATTTCATTTTTTAGATTTTTTTCGTTTTTCTTTGTAGTTTTGAAAAATGCCAAATATTCTGAATCATTTAGTATCTTTCCTTTCCATGAATAAACAGAATCAATTTTAGTAATGTTTACACATGCAGCAAGTTTCTTTTTTACCAATTGATTTGCAACCTTTTTTGTGATAGCCTTGTTAGGGAATGTAGAGACAATTATGACAGGTTTCATAGGAAACGATAAATTGCCGAGACTAAAAAATTTTCTTAATTGGAACTTGATATTTTAACAGACAATGCAATCATTTACGTACTCATAGCATGGGTTGTAATTTTTGCTGTAGCTAAAGGTCTAAAATTAGAAAAATATGGATTTACGATTAAACCATATAGTCTAACTTACAAAAATTACAAAGTTCAAGATGCATTAATTCGTGTATTAGGAAGAACGAGGAGAGGAATTCGGGTTTTTGCAGATGTCAGTGTAATTGCAGGATTTTTGATGATGGGATTTGCATTTTGGTTTTTGTTTTCGAATATTACAAACTACTTTGTTCAACCAACAGAATTTGCAGAATTAACAGTACTAATTCCAGGAGTCACATTAACTTCTGGTTCGGCTATCATGTACTTTTTACTTTCAATTCCAATTGTTCTAGTAATTCATGAAGGAGCACATGGAATTGTTGGAGTTATGGAAAAAATTGGTATTAAAACAGGTGGATTTGCCATATTCATTGCAATGTTTGCAGGTTTTGTAGAACCAGATGAAGAACAATTTAGTAAAGCAAAAAAGATTTCAAGACTACGTTTGATTGGTGCAGGTCCAACATCAAATGTAATTTTTGCTTTTGCACTAGGAGCAATATTATTTACAAATCCAATGTTTGCAATGGTCGTACCAGAACCATTTTTGAGTTCATTTTATGAAGAAGCAGAAGATGGGGTTTTAGTACTTTCATTAATTGATGGTGGAGGTGCACAACAAGCAGGTATTCAAGAAAATGACGTCATCATAGGAATTAACGATGTTAACATTGCGTCGGCAGTGGATTTACAGAAAAACCCAGTACAGCCCGGGGATACAGTCAATGTTACAATAGTAAGAGATGGAAGTGAAATTGTAATTCCAGTTACAATAATGGCATCACCTGATGATCCTGAGAGAGGATTAATAGGAATAATGAGAAATGATCAACCTCCTCAACCAATTTACAACATTATTGATTGGGGTTTGGATACTCCTATGGGATTTCAATTCTCTATGTTCTTACTATGGTTGTGGATGATTTCATTTTTCATTGGAATAATCAACATGTTACCACTACCAATCTTGGATGGAGGAAAATTCATTCATACTATAATTGAGGGAAAAATTTCAGAAAAAGCCGTTAATGGAACAATGATAGCAATTTATGCATTCACATTCATTACATTTGGTCTCAATATTGGATTGTCTTATGCCAAATCAGGTTGGTTTACAATCTAAAAATATAGAATATTATTTCATATTTTGATTGCCAATTGTAACTAATTTAATACCACTAAAATTTTTCTTATTCAAGATATTTCTACCATCGTAAATTGGAATTGGATTATCTGTACTGACTAGTTGTTTTTTTGTTAATTTTCCATACTGCTTATGATCTGTAGAGATGAAAATTAGACATGCATTCTTAACAGTTTTTGATAAATTTTTGGACAAATTTACATTTTGTGGAAGTGTGTCATCATGTGTGATAAATGGATCATGAACTGATACTTCAAAACCATTTTTGAGAAATGTGTTTACAACGGAATAAGTTGGAGATAATCTAGAATCATAAACATCACCTCTAAATCCAAGACCTAAAACTGCTATTTTCTTTTTCTTAATTTTTTGGTTTTTAATTAATTTCAAAGCTTCTTTTGCACATGTTATTGGCATTTTATCATTAAATTCTCGTGCAAATTCAATCAATTTTGTATTAATGTTTAATTTTTTTGCTGAATTAATGATAAATTGAGGATATACGGGTATACATAACCCACCAACGCCAGTTCCAGGATAATGAAGATGACAAAATGGTTGAGAGTTCGCAGCTTTGATTATTTCCCAATAATTTGTTCCTGTAGAATTACAAAAAGTAGATAATTCATTTGCCAATGCAATATTTACATCTCTATAAACACCTTCAAATAATTTTTCTGATTCAGCAGAAGCAATATCACTCATTGGTAAAACACCTTTTTTAGAAATAATTTTTAATAATTTTTTTGCAAAATTTAGACTATTTTTCCCAAGACCAGACACTATAGCAGGATAATTTTCTTCTATATCTTGAAGAGCACGTCCTTCAAATATTCTCTCAGGATTATAGATTAGATGGAAATCACGTTCACATTTTAGTTTTGAATTTTTTTCTAGAATTGGTAATAGAATTTTTTCACAAGTACCAGGTGGTAATGATGGACAGACTACAACTGAATCTCCTTTTTTTAATCCTTTAGATATATTTTCTATGACATTTTTGATAGTAGTAAGATCAATTTTTTTATTTTTTAATGCAACTGGAACTGCAACAAATTTAATTTGAGATTTTTTTGATGCATCAATTCCATCTTTTGTTAAAACAAGAGAACCGTTTGACAACGATTTGGAAAAAATTTCTGAAATAAATGGTTCATGTTTATGAGAATTATTTTGTTTTATTTCCTGTAATAATTTTTTTGAGATATCAACTCCAATGATTTTTGCACCTTTTCTTAACCATGCAGCAGTAATTGGGCCACCTACATTTCCAAGACCATAAATACTAAGAATAATCTTGTGGTCAGATATTGCTTTGTTAAGTGAAAAAGATTTTTTTGATTTCATATTTATCTTAATTTTTTTCTGACCACAAAATTGTTTGTTTTAATCCATCTTCTATACTAGTTTCAGGTTTATTCTCAAATTTAGATAGTAGTAAATCAGTATTAGCTACGAAATTCCCAATTTCTCCAGGTCTTTCTGGTTCAAATTTTATTTTTGGTTCAACTGATAAAATTGATGAGATTTTTTGAACAATTTCTATAATGGAAGTTCCCTTACCAGTACCAAGATTATAAATTTCATTATCAAAATTAGATGAAATAGCAGCATTTTCAAAAAATGGAATTACATCAGGAACATAAACAAAGTCACGTATTTGTTTTCCTTCTCCAAATACAGTAATTGTTTCACCATCTCTAATTTTTTTATAAATTGATGGTATCAAACCGTTTCGTTGGTATGGACCATATATATTAAAAAATCTAAATGTTACAAAATTGATATCATACATTTCTTTATACAATCTAAGATAATGTTCTGATGACATTTTTGTTATTGCATAAGCTGTTTTTGGTATTACAGGTTGTTTTTCACTAACATGAAATTCCTCTGGAACACCAATTATAGAAGACGCAGATGTAAAAATTGTTTTTTTGATATTATTTTTCTTACAGGCTTCTAAGACATTTAGAAGTCCAATTATGTTGGTTTGTGCATTCGAGATAATATCATCTAATGATTGTGTTAGGGTGTGAGTAACTAGATTAATTACAACATCCACATCTTTAATTAGATTTTGAGTATCAGATTGGTTTGTAATATCAAATTTTTTATAATTTTTATGTGTTCCAGCATCCAATACATCAGCAGTAAATAATTCATGTTTGTTTTTTAGTCCATCTACAAGATTTTTTCCGACAAATCCTTCAGAACCTAGTAAAAGAATTCGCATGTATTAACGAGAGAAAATGGGTTATAAAAAATGATGGACAAATTCATACGAAATGATTATCCACCTAAAAAATACTTCTTTCAAAAGATAATTTAGCTAATATATTTCTAAAAATCATTATTTTATATTATTTCGTTTAGACGATTTTAAAATTGAGTCATATGTTTCAAGTGTACGTTTTGCTCTTTGTTCAACACATCTACGTACACGCATTCTAGGGGACATAATAGATTTTTGCCACCATACAGGATGTATTAAAATTTGGATTTGATTTTCAGTGTTGTTTTTTAATAAGTCAAATAATCTTGAATATCTCCAATACCCATTAGAATCAGAAATATAATAATAAGAATTTTGAATTTTTTTACTATAAACATTTATCATATTAGAAAGTCTATAATCAGAAATTGATAAGGCATTTTTAATATCAGGATTATGAAATGAAAATACTGAAATTTTGGTATTTAGTAAATTAGATAATATTTTTTTTTCTAAATTCAAATTTTTAATTATATTTTTTTGTGTTTTTTTATTATAAAATGTTAAATCAAAATGCAATCCTACTTCATGACCAAGATTCATAATTTCATTAATTTTAATTAAAATAGACTTTTCAAAAATATTATAAAATTCGCTTCTAAGTCTAAAAAAATATGTTGAAGAAATATTATGTTTTTTTTCAAGTTTTGCAAGAGCTAAAGCCCGATGTACTGAAAAATCTACATCATGTCTAAGTATGATATGAGGAACTTTGGATTTAGTTCCAAATTTTTCAAAAATATAATTTTTTTTGGCTATTTTTAATAATACATTATAATGTGATTCGGTAAAATCTGCAAAATGGTATTTTTTTGCTTTACTTAATTTGGAATTAGATTTTTGGGTATTCATATTATTAAAATGTGAAAGAATTTTGAATAATAAGACTTACTATGCAAATTTTTCTTTTATGCAACCATAACCTGTTGAAAGATACAAAATAGTTAAAAGTCAAACAATTATTTTTTGGTATTATCATTGGAACAAAAGAAAAAAATACAATTCAATCCAATTTCTATAAGAAATATTCTTACAATTAGATATGATATTACTGAAAAATATGTTATAAAACCTGCTAAAGTTGAAGATTTTAGAAAAAAAGTTATCGATAACGATGGCCGTAAAACAGAAAGATTACTAGCTAATTCATACAAAGATATTGAAAACTATGAAAAATTTGCAATTTCTCTAAGTGGAGGAATTGACTCAACACTGTGCTTAGCATTATTAAGAAAAAATTTTCCAAAAGCAAAGATTGTAGCTATTTCGGGTACTTTTGAAGGTGCATTTGATGAATCATCACATGCAAAAGATATTGCAGAAAAATTTGATACAGAATTTTATCAAGTACATATGAAATCTATTTTTACTAGAATGCCAGAGATTGTTTCTATTGCAAAAAAACCAAGATGGAACACGTATAATCATTTAATTGCAAAAAAGGCTCAAAAATTTTCTAAGATTATAGTTACAGGTGACGGTGGTGATGAATTATTTGGCGGGTACACATTTCGTTATAAGAAATTTTTAGAATTATTGAAACCACAAGATAATTGGAAATCAAAAGTTATCAAATACTTAGAATGTCATAATAGAGATTGGGTTCCTGATCAAAAATTAGTTTTTGGAAAAAATATAAAATTTAATTGGAATGAAATTTATGATTATTTTAAACCTTATTTTAAAAATGAGTTAGATCCACTTAGACAAGTTATGCTAGCTGATTTCAATGGAAAATATTTACATGATTTTATTCCTACAGGAGACGCAATATCATCTTACTATAATCTAAACAGATTTTCACCATTTTTAAATAATGAAGTACAATCATTTGGCCTGAGACTTTCTACAGAATCAAAATATAATAAAAAAACTAATGAAGGAAAAATTGCTCTACGTAAAATCAATAAAAGACTCAAAATAAAAACTATGAAAAATAAATATGGTTTTTCTCCAAGCCTGATTTTTGATTGGCAAAAAGTTGGTAAAGATGTTTTCATGGAATATGCATTTGAAAAAAATGCTAATATTTACACGAAGAAAATAATTAATCGTGATTGGGTTATTCATGCTTTAGAATTAATCGAAAACGATGGAGATGTTAGATATCTAAATAGAATAACATCAGTTTTGGCTTTGGAGATATGGTATAGAATTTTTATCAAAAAGGATCTCAATCCAAGAAAAAGTTTGTAAAAATTAAACAAAGTATTCAATCTAATCTTTAATATACGTAAACCAAAACAGCAGATCAAGTGACTAAAAAATTAATTCCTCTAGCAGTTCCAGATATTGGAGAAAATGAAATAGAACTCATTAAGCAAGTTTTTGATACAAATTTTTTAACTGAAGGGAAATTTACAGCAGATTTTGAAACTGAGGTAGCAAATTACTTAGGAGTCAAAAATGCAATTGCTTGTACATCATGTACAACTGCATTACATACAGTCTTTGAATGTCTAGATATCAAGGGAAAAGAAGTAATTGTTTCAGATTATACTTATCCTGCATCTGCAGAAGCCATAATTTTAGCCGGAGGTATTCCAGTATTAGCAGATGTGGACTTAGAAAGTATGAATATTACTGCAGATATTTTAGAAGAATCATACAGTGAAGGAATGACAGTGTTTGAGCCTATTTCATGGGCAGGAGTTCCGTTAGAATCAAACGTGTATAAAAAAGCAAAAGAATTGGGACTGATAGTAGTTGAAGATGCAGCATGTAGTATTGGTGCACAAATAAATTCAGAGTTTGTCGGAAATATTGCAGATTTTTCATGTTTTAGTTTTCATCCAAGAAAAGTAATCACTACTGGAGAAGGAGGAATGATTACGACGAATAATGAAGAGATTGCATCTAAATGTAGATCCTACAAACATTTTGGAGCAGTTGGAAGTGCATTTGAAATGATTGGAACAAATTACAAGTTATCAAATGTTTTAGGAGCAATAGGAATAGAACAAATGAAAAAAATTGAAGATATTATAAAAACAAGAAATGAAAAAGCAAAAATTTACCAAGAAATGTTAAATGGAATTGATGGTATTAAACCAGCATATTCTAAAAAAGAATTCAGACAGACTTTTCAATCTTATACATGTTATGTAGAGAAGGAAGGAATGAGAGATAAAATTAGGAAAAAATTAAGTGATGAAAATATACAAAGTCAGATTGGTACATACTCTTTACATTTGGAACCAGCGTATAGAAATATGAAAAAAGTTGGAAATCTTGAGAACTCAGAAAAACTATTTTACAACGCATTAACTCTGCCTCTTCATAAGAACTTAACATATGATGATCAACAAAGAATTTGTAATATAATTAAAGAAACTATCAATGAGTAATATTATTTCTTAAGATTTTTTGGTTCATCAAAATAATTTATAGTTAATTCTTTTTTAACTAATTTTACCTTACCAACAATTTTTCCTGGAGTTCCAAAAATTACCGAATTTGGAGGAACTTTTCCATTAACCAAAGTTTGTGTGCCAATAATTGAACCAGAACCAATTACACTACCCATAGAAATAATTGAATTCGGGCCGAGGTAACACTTCGAACCTATTTTTACAGAATTGGTTTTATATTTTGATTTTCCACCAGAGAGAGCCCAATTAACAGAATTATGTGTATAAATTTGAACTCCTGCACTAATACTACAATAATTACCAATACTGATTTTTGCACCACTTCCATCAAGAATTGTCAAAGGACCTATCCAAGTTTTTTCTCCAATTTTTACATCACCAAATACATAACTATTATCATAAATACTGCTTCCCTTTTTCGCTTTCAAAAATTTTGCTTTTTCCCATCTATCAATTAATAGTTCATTAAATGGTAAAACACGATTCCATTCTTTTTTCTTTTCACTTCGAAGTGATGAGTAAAGTTCGAAAAGTTCACGAGATAAATCATATTTATTCTTAATTTTACGAGCCATACATTTTTGTCATTTGCTAATTTAAATAAATTAGTATTGATAAATTTTGAAAAATAGAGAATAGAATATTAAACTGAAGGATTATTCTCAAACAATGCAATGTCAAAAGTGTAAAAACACTGCCGTATACAATAGAAAGTATAGTGGAGAAAGCCTATGTTCCGAATGCTTTTCAAACTCTATTTTGAGAAAAGCTGCAAAAACCATCTCCAAGTACAAGATGATAAAAAATGATGAATTAGTTGTTGTTGGAGTTTCAGGCGGAAAAGATTCTCTAGTATTACTTAGCATATTAAAAAAAATGTCAGAAACTCATAATTTTCGAATAATTGCGGTAACAATTGATGAAGGAATTCCAGGTTATAGAGATGAGGCTTTGGAAATAGTCAAAGATTTCTGCTCAAAATTAGATGTAGAGTTTAGAACTTATTCATACAAAGAACTGTATGATGTCACATTATCAGAATCATTAGAACTAAGAGATGAAGAGAAAACCACATCTTGTTCAATCTGTGGCATTTTTAGAAGAAGAGCGTTAGATCATGCTGCAAAAGAATTAGGAGCAAATGTAATTGCTACAGGTCACAACTTAGATGATTCATTACAAACATTTTTGATAAACACACTATCTGGAGATTCAAATAAAATCGGTTGGATGAGTCCAGGAAGTGATTCAAAACAAATTAGAAAGATAAAGCCACTTGCAGAGATTTATGAATCTGAAATTGTATTTTATGCATTTACCAATAAACTACCATTTCAAACAGAACCGTGTCCTCACATGAATGAAGGTATTAGGACAGAGATTCGTGAATTTCTAAATTCTCTTGAAGACCAACACAGTGGAATTAAAAATAACATGTATCGTTCAATAATCAAAATTTCAGAAGTTATGAAAGATTCAAGTTTCAAAGAAAAACGAGTTTGTACAAATTGTGGAAATCAGTGTACAGGAAAGATTTGTGCCGTGTGTAATATGGTTACAGACTTGAAGAAACAACGATCCTAATTCAAATATAACATTCTATTCTATCTAAAACGTAGTAGGGAGGATCAGGGTGCCAGCCGTGCCCTATTCTGAAACCGGCTATATGCAGAGATCAGCAACTGCTGGGTAAATCTCTAGGCAGGTAACTCCCGCTTGGTGTGCGGAAATGAATTCACGCCGAGGCGGGTGGTTGCAGGACAAGGATAATCCGAAGGGATTTTTCCTAAGACCGAACCATCGAAAGGGATGAGGTCCGGGAGGGAGCAATCCTAAGGTGGAGCATCCACGCTTCCTCGTCTACGTGGGGGATCTTGTATGCCTCGAAATGGGACTATCAGCCTAGACTGGAGCCAGCAGAACTACTACATTAAATTGTGAATCAAAGGAGATGAAATATGGAAAATTTTATCGGAGTTGGAACTGGAAGAACTTACGCAGATTTTCAGAGACAAATTCCTGAACCTGTAAAGCCATTATTTGATAAATTACGAACATATTGCATGTCACTTGATGAAAAAGTGATAGAAGATGTTAGAATGCATAGAGTAGTTTTTTGTAAAACCATGAGTTTTAGATGGTTTGCAGATATGGAACCAACTCAATCTTCAATCATAATTAAAATTCAAAAAGAACGAAAAGCAGAAGCTACAATTTTAGAGATTACACCAGAACAAGAACTGACAAAAATAGAAGCTACATTAAAAAATGCATTTACAACAATTCGCTAATATCTAACTTCAAAGTT
Source organism: Candidatus Nitrosopelagicus sp. (assembly GCA_028344155.1). GTDB lineage: Archaea > Thermoproteota > Nitrososphaeria > Nitrososphaerales > Nitrosopumilaceae > Nitrosopelagicus. Next base: position 30,965 of record JAOMAI010000003.1, on the reverse strand, counting down.
TTCAAACTCATCAGTATAATTTTCTTCAGACAATTCAAACTCATCAACGCGAGAATTTGCAGGCCCAGTTTTACACCAAGTTGTAAGATTGTCAATATTTTGTTTTTCACCTTCTACAATAATTTCAACTCGTCCATCATCAAGATTACGAACCCAACCGTGGACATTATTTTTAATTGCCATCACTTTGGTAGATTGTCTAAAAAATACACCTTGTACTCTTCCAGTAACAAAAATATGAATTCTTTTTTGAATCATTTTAAAAGATAGTTGTTAATCTACTATTTGATAGATTGTTTTCTTTCCTTAATTCTTGCTCTACCAGTTTTCTTTGCAGCAATACTTCCAACTTTAGCACCTGGAGGTGCATTACGGGATACTGTAGATGATTGCCCAACGTGTTGGTGACGTCCACCGCCATGAGGATGTACATATGCTGCTTGAGCAACACCTCTAACAATTGGATATTTCTTGCCTTTTGATTTAAAGCGCATCATTTTAACTCCAGCACGCATTAATGGTCTATCTTCAACTCCACCACCTGCTAGAGTTCCAATCATTGCTCTATTTTTTGGGTTTAATTTTTTGAATTTTCCAGATGCTAATTTCAAAATTACTCCATCGTCTGCATGAGAAAATACGGTTGCATCAGCACCTGCTGATTTCATTAAAGCACCACCATCTCCAAATTGCTGTTCTACATTACAAACAATTGTTCCATCAGGGATGTTTTGAATACTAATTACATTACCGTCAATAATTTCAGAATTTAGACCAAAATTGATTCTTTGACCAACTTTAGTTCCTAAAGGTGCAGGAATAAATGAGATCGCGCCATCCTCAAATCTTACCTTTGATAGAGGTACATCACGACCAGATTCATGAACTAGATCAATAATTTCTCCTCGACGTTCCTCATCTAGTGAAAAACTAGGATATTTGGCAGGTTTTAGCTTTTGAGTAGCGGCTGCTCTGAACTGCATACCTCCACGTCCACGTCTACGAACACCTGGTCTTTTACCCATAGTAAACGATTGTGACTAGAATCATGATTTTAAGCTTGTGATCAGTTTTGAGTCGATCAATAGAATAATACGCTAAATATATAAAAAAAGAATGATGAGTGTATAGATATGAGCGAAAATGGTCTTTCCCTAAAAGTTCTAGAAGCATATACCAGAGATGTTGGAAGAGGAGTAGCAAGAATCGATTATGATTCTATGGATACCCTAAACGCATCAACAGGAGATGTTATCGAATTAAAAGGAAAAAGACGTACCGTTGCAAAATGTTTACCTTTGTATCCTTCAGATGAAGGTAAAGGAATTATCAGAATTGATGGGTTAGGAAGAAACAATTCTGGAATTGCAATTGGAGATGCAATTACTGTTAAAAAAATTAAAGCTGTTCCAGCAGAAAAAGTGGTAGTTGCACCATTAGAAGCAATACCGCCAATTGATGAAAGATATTTGGCAGATGCATTAGAAAGCGTACCTTTGATTAAAGGAGATAACGTAATGGTCCCATACTTTGGAGGAAGACTAACATTCCAAGTAATTGGAGTTACACCAGCAGCAGATGCAGTTCTAGTTACACAAAAAACAACTTTCCACATTGCAGAGAAAGGTGAAACACTAAGAGGAGTTCCACAAGTTACATACGAAGACATCGGTGGAATTAGAGATGAAATAAAGAAAGTTCGCGAAATGATTGAGTTACCGTTAAGACATCCTGAGATATTTGAAAAATTAGGAATTGAAGCACCAAAAGGTGTTTTACTTTATGGTCCACCAGGAACAGGTAAGACACTTTTGGCAAAAGCAGTTGCAAATGAAAGTAATGCACACTTCATCAGTATTTCTGGACCAGAGATCATGAGTAAATTTTATGGAGAAAGTGAAGCTCGTCTAAGAGAAATTTTTAAAGAGGCAAGAGAAAAAGCGCCATCAATTATCTTTGTAGATGAAATTGATTCAATTGCACCAAAGAGAGAAGAAGTAACTGGTGAAGTAGAAAGAAGAGTTGTATCTCAGATGTTATCATTAATGGACGGATTGGAAGCTAGAGGAAAAGTTATTGTAATTTCTGCAACAAATAGACCAAACGCAATTGATCCTGCACTGAGAAGACCAGGAAGATTTGATAGAGAAATAGAAATTAAAGTTCCAGATAAAAAAGGCAGACAAGAAATTTTATTAATTCATTCACGAAATATGCCTTTAGCTTCTGAAGAACAAGAATTACCAGTAAAAATTGAAAAAATTGCTGCAGTAAGTCACGGCTATGTTGGTGCAGATTTAGAATATCTATGTAAAGAAGCAGCAATGAAATGTCTTAGAAGATTACTTCCAGAATTAAATTTGGAAGAAGAAAAAATTCCACCAGAGACATTAGACAAATTAATTGTAAATTCTGAAGATTTCAAAAAGGCTCTAGTTGAAGTAACACCATCAGGAATGAGAGAAGTATTCATTGAAAATCCCGATGTATCATGGGAAGAAATAGGTGGTCTTGTTGAAGTTAAAAAAGAATTAATGGAAGCTGTCGAATGGCCGATGAAATATCCAGGATTATATGATAAATTAGGACATAAAATGCCAAGAGGAATTTTGCTACACGGACCTAGCGGAACAGGTAAAACACTGATGGCAAAAGCAGTAGCAACTGAAAGTGAAGCAAACTTTGTTTCAGTCAGAGGACCAGAATTACTGTCAAAATGGGTAGGAGAATCTGAAAGAGGAATCAGAGAAATTTTCAAAAGAGCAAGACAATCAGCTCCATGTGTTATTTTCTTTGATGAAATTGATTCAATTGCACCAATTAGAGGAGCTGGTGGAGAAACTGCAGTAACTGAAAGAGTTGTAAGTCAATTATTAACAGAATTGGATGGAATGGAAAACATGCACGGAGTTGTTGTACTTGCTGCAACTAACAGAGCAGACATGATTGATCCAGCATTACTCAGACCTGGAAGATTTGATAAAATTATTCAGATTCCATTACCAGATAAAGATAGTAGAAAAATGGTAATAGAAATTCATTCAAAAGACATACCACTTGCAGATCAAAATGGTCCAGATAAAATTGACTTTGAGAAACTTGCTGAATTAACAGATGGATTGAGTAGTGCAGATGTTGCATCAATAGCAAACACAGCAGTTTCACTAGTAGTTCATGAACATCTAGACAATGCAGCTCCAGACAAGAATCTAAGTGATGAAGAAACAAAGAAAGTTGTGGATGCCATTGAAAAGAAAGCAGCAGACGCCAAAGTCACAATGAAGCACTTTGAAGAAGCAGTTAGAAAAGTAAGAGAACAGAAAGATCTCAAGATGAACGATAAACTAGTTGCATCATACTACAGGTAGTTTTAATAAAATACATACCATCTAATTTTCATAAATGTCAGAACTAAAAGGATACAAAGGTAAAATCCGTGATTTCTTAATCGCGAATAAAGTCGATGTAGGAGATTTAGTGAAAATTACATCTGAATTGACATATTCTGGAATTTTAATGCCTAGGTACGAAAGTGGTGATGAATCTCATATTGTACTAAAATTAAAAAGCGGGTATAATATTGGAATCGAGTTTGAAAAAATTGAGAAATTAGAAAAAACTGGTGAAAGACAATTAAATAATGAAAACTCACAAACCATTGAAAAAAATGAAGAATTGCCAAAAATCTTACTTCTATCAACAGGGGGAACTATTGCAAGTAAAGTAGATTATAGAACAGGTGCAGTTACTCCTGCATTATCTGCAGAAGAATTATACGAAGCTGTTCCCGAAATTGCAAAAATCGCAAATGTTGATGCAGAAGTATTATTTTCAGAATATTCAGAAAATTTACAACCAGAACATTGGTTAGAGATTGCACAAAAATTAGATAGTATTGTAGATTCAGATTATGTAGGAGTAATTATCGCACACGGTACTGATACAATGCATTATAGTTCTGCATTTTTATCATTTGCACTATCTGGTTTTAAAAAACCAATTACGTTAGTAGGTTCACAGAGATCATCAGACAGACCATCATCAGATGCAGCATTAAATTTAATTTCAGCAACAAAATTTTTAGTTAATACAAAATCTAAGGGCATTTTTGTCGTAATGCATCAAAATGAAAGTGATGATGCAGTAGCATGTCATTTAGGAACACGTGTTAGAAAAAATCATACAAGTAAAAGAAGTGCATTTCAAACAGTCGGTTCTGAACCAGCATTTGTAGTGTATGAAGATAAAATTTTAGAAAATATGAAAAATTCATTCTTTAGTGAAAATAAGTATAATCCACGAATCAATTTAGATACAAAAGTTGCACTTATCAAATATCACCCAGGATTTAATCCAGAAATAATCGAATCATTGATAAAATTAGAATACAGAGGAATAATTTTTGAAGGTACAGGATTAGGACATGTAGGAAGAACAATGTATGACTCAATTAAAAAAGCAAAAGAAAATGGAATATTTCTTGGAATGACATCACAATGTATTGATGGACGTGTAAGCATGACAGTGTATGAAAGTGGAAGAGATTTACTCGATATGGGAATTATTCCATTAGAAAATATGATTCCAGAAGTGGCTTTAGTCAAAGCAATGTGGGTTTTAGGAAATTCTAATTCAGATGACGAGATAAAAAATATGATGTTGGAGAATTATTCATCAGAGTTTTGAGCGTATATGTCAGAATTAGATATTAAAAATATTGGATTAAAAGTTGGCTTGGAGATTCATCAACAATTAGATACGAAAAAGAAACTATTTTGTGACTGTACTCCGATAGAAGAGGAAGAGTTTTCAATAAAATTTTCAAGAAAACTAAGAGCAGCAAAAAGTGAATTAGGAAAAATAGATCCTGCTGCACTTTTTGAGAGTACTAAATCAAAAACAATAGTTTACTATGCAAACCCAAAAAGTAGTTGTTTAGTAGAAGAAGATGAAGAACCACCACATGCACTAGATACTGATGCAAAGAATATTGCACTCTTGATAAGTTCCGCATTAGGATCAAAAATTTTTTCAGAAATTCACGTAATGAGAAAAACAGTAATTGATGGTTCAAACACAACTGGATTTCAAAGAACAATGCTTGTTGCGCAAGGAGGATATATCGAGGTAGATGGTAAAAAAGTAGGAGTTCAATCAATCTGTCTTGAAGAAGATGCGGGAAAATTAATCAAAGATGAAGGAAATCACAGATTTTTTAGTTTAGATAGACTTGGAGTTCCTTTAGTTGAAATTGCATTAGATCCTGTTGAAGGAAATCCAAAATTTGTAAAAGATATTGCATTAACGTTAGGTAGATTATTACGAGTTACAAAAAAAGTGATGCGCGGGATTGGAACAATTAGACAAGATGTGAATATCTCTGTCGAAGGAGGAGGCGTTATTGAAGTAAAAGGGGTTCAGCAATTAGATCAGTTAGAAAAAATTATTGAATTTGAAGCAAAAAGGCAACATGGATTAAAAATAATTTCAGAGAAAATTAATCAGACCAAATTTACAGAAATTGATAGAAAAGAAGATGTCTTTGATGTTACAGAGGTAATGCAAGAGTGTAATTCAAAGATTATAAAAAAATCAATAGAAAAACAAGAGAAAATTTTTGGAATAAAAATTAAAAAATTAAAAGGAATATTTGGTTTCGAGCCATATTCAGACGTGCGATTAGGAAAAGAAATTGGACAATTAGTGAGATTTTTTGGTATTGGTGGGGTTTTTCATTCAGATGAATTACCAAATTATGGAATTGAAGACATAGATATCAAACGGGTTACTGAAAAATTAGATATTCAAAATGATGATGCATTTTTAATTATTGCTGGAGAAAAAATGTCAGTTAGATTTGCAATTGATTCTATAATTAATAGAATTGAGCTTGCAAAGAATGGACCACCTGCTGAAACTCGAGCCGCCACCCAAAATGGAGACACCGTATTCCTAAGACCTAGACCAGGTGCATCTAGAATGTATCCAGAAACTGACATACCTACAGTAAAAGTAACAAATGAAGAACTTGTACAAGTAAGATCCAATATACCAAAATCATGGGAAGAATCAATCAAAGAATTAGAGGAAAAATATCAAATCAACTATCAGCTTGCAGAACAAATTTTTGATTCAGAATATTTTGAGATTTTTGAAAAAATATGTTCTAAAAAGCAAAATTCACCAAATTTTGTCGTATCCGTTCTGTGTTCAACTATAACTAATTTAGAGAGAAGTGGATTAGATTCTAGTTTATTGAATGATGAACAGATAATGATGACATTTGAATTATTAGGACAAGAAAAAATAAACAAAGAATCAATTCAAATAATTTTTGAACAAATAATGTCTAAGAAAGTAAGTGATGTGTTACAAGCATTAGAAAATGCATCTATAACTCAATTGACTGAAAATGAATTAGATGGTATCTTAGATAAAATAATTCAAGATAATACCGATAAAATAAAACAAGAACAAATGCGTGCATTAAGTGGTATAATGGGAATAGTGATGAAAGAGGTTAGAGGAAAAGCATCTGGCAAGATTATTAATCAGAAATTAAAGGAAAAAATTCAGAATTTCCTAAATTAATAAAATATCAGTAGATGAATAAAAGAGAATAAGTTAAGGGGATTAACTTTTTGTCTTTCTACTACCAGTACCTCTACCAGTTGTACGTGTTCTGCCTTTGGTAGATACTTTTTTTGTCGTTGGAGTTGATGATAATTTTCTTTTTCCCGTACCGCGACCAGTTGAAACGCTACGATTTCCTGCAGCTTTCTTTTTGGTCTCCTGATATTCTTTGTAAGAATCTCCAGAAAAGGTTGATTTCTTACTAGTGTCAGTCTTTCTACGAGTTGTGCCTCTACCACCAACACGGGTTACTTTTGCCATGGAAAATAGGCAAACTACAGTGTTTTAAAGTTGTTCATAATGATAATGAAATAATTTATGCAGAAAATGGGATTTGAACCCACAAACTCCTAAGAGATAACGATCAGAACCTTGCACCAGTGATCAGGCTGGAGCTTTCCAATGAAAATTTTGTATTTTCAGGAATAAGTTCCTTATTCACAAAATATTGAAATGTAAGAGAAATTCTGTAGGTTTATGTCATTTTGGGAAATCATTTTGGATGATGATAAAGAAATTCTAGGAAGATATAATCAGGAATATTTTACTGAACAAAAAATTGGAGAAATTATTAAAAAACTGTATGAGCAACAAATTAAACAAGGCCATAATCTAACAATCAGATTATCAAAGAAAGATTAATCAGATTTTCTGAAATCATCTAATAGAGATTTTTGTTGTTTTGTTAATTTTTTTGGAATTTCTACTACAATATGTACAAAAAGATCACCACGTCGGTTAGAATTTTGACTAGGTAATCCCTGAGATTTTATTTTTAAGATTGAATTTGGTTGAGTTCCAGATTCAATTTTCAATGTTTCTGTTTTTTCAAGTGTTTTGACATTAATTTCAGTACCTAAACTAGCGTCTATCATAGAAAGTCTTGCATCACAGTAAAGATCTATACCGTCACGTCTAAAGTGAGAATGTGGTTCAACACGCACACGTACAATTAGATCACCATTATCACCATCTGGAATTGATTCACCTTCACCTTGAATAACATAATCACCATTGTCAATTCCTGATGGAAGATTAAATGAAAGATGTTTTGTTCCTTTAATTTTTCCACGTTGACATTTTTTACATGGATCATTAATAATTTCTCCTCGTCCTCGACATGTTCCACATGCTTGAGCAGTTTCGAGTAGGAATCCACCCATATTTTTTCTGACTCGAACTTGTCCACGACCATTACAATCTTTGCAAGTTGCTTTTGATGTTCCAGGTTTACATCCTGTACCATTACAATCAGGACAATCTACATATTTTTGTAGATCAAGTTCAATTTGTTTTCCATGTAGTACATCTTCCAGAGTAATGTAACATTCATGTAAAAGATCATTTCCGCGTGAACGACCAAATCCACCTCCTCCACCAAATAGATTTTCAAAAACAGATCCGAATCCGCCGCCTCCACGCCTTCCTTGACCACTAAATAGATCATTAAAAATATCATTGAAGTTACCGCCTGCACCTCTAAAGATGTCTTCAGTAGAGTATCTTCCATCTACACCTTCGTGTCCATGTTGATCATATAGATCACGTTTTGATGAATCTGAAAGAACAGCATATGCTTCAGAAATTTCTTTAAAATGTTCTTGTGCATCAGGAGATTTATTTCTGTCAGGATGAAATTTTAAGGCTAATTTTCTATATTGAGATTTGATTTCATCAGGATTAGAAGATTTTGTGACTCCTAACACTTCATAATAATCACGCTTAGCACTCATGGATAATCTGCTTAATCAATTATTAATTAACTAACTCGATGATTTTTCTGATTTTTGTTCGGAATTAGCATCAGATTGTTGTTCTCCAGATTGTTGTTCTCCAGATTGTTGTTCTCCAGATTGTTGTTCTCCAGATTGTTGTTCTCCAGGTGGCGGGGATACATTTTTGTACAATTCAGTTGTTACTTCGTTAACAATTGTTTTGACTGCTTCAAGTTTTTGTTTAATTTGTTCCGAGTCTTGTGATAATGAATCTTTTAGCTCCTTAACTGCATCTGTGATTTGAATGCCTTTTTCTTGAGGGATTTTATCTTTAAGATCTTGATTTACTAATTTTTCAGTAGTGTAAATGAAACTTTCAGCCTCATTTTTAATATCAACTGCTTCTTTCTTCTTTTTATCTTCTTCAGCATGACCTTCAGCATCTTCTTGCATCTTTTTGATTTCATCATCTGACATTTTTGTTGTAGATTGAATTGTAATTTTAGCATCTTTTCCCGTACCCAGATCTTTTGCAGTTACATTCAAGATACCATTTGCATCAATATCAAATTTTACGTTGATTTGAGGTACACCTCTTGGTGCAGGTGGAATATCAGTTAGATTAAAGGTGCCTAATGACACATTATCCGCTACCATTGGTCGTTCACCTTGTACAACATTAATGGTAACTGCAGTTTGACTATCTGCAGCAGTTGTGAATGTTTTATCTTTAGATGTTGGGATTGTTGTATTTCTTTCTATAATTGGTTCTCTTACACCACCTAATGTTTCAATTCCAAGAGTTAATGGCGTAACATCAAGTAATACAATATCACTAGTTACATCACCTGCAATGATTCCTGCTTGAACTGCTGCACCAAATGCCACAGCTTCCATAGGATCAACACCTGATTCACCTTCTTTTCCAACAGAATCACTTACAAATTTTTTGACAATTGGCATACGTGTTGGACCACCTATCAAAACAATTTTTGTAATATCAGACGTGGTAAGTTTTGCATCTTCTAGTGCTTTATCAATAGATGACTTACATCTTTGAACAATTGGACCAACTAAGTCTTCAAGCTTTGCTCTTGTAATTTTAACTTCAAGGTTTTTTGCACCGGATGAATCTTGAGCAATAAATGGAAGATTTACATCAGTTTCCATTACAGTAGATAATTCAATTTTTGCTTTTTCTCCAGCTTCTTTAATTCTAGTCACAGCTGTATTATCGTTAGAAAGATCTATTCCTTCTTTTTTCCTAAATTCATCAATTACATAATTAATTATTGCTTGATCCATATCAGCTCCACCTAGTTTTGTATCACCAGAAGTACTCATTACCTCAAATACACCTCCTCCCATTTCCATGATTGTTACATCAAGTGTACCACCACCAAAATCAAAGACCAAAATTTTCATATCTTCTTTACTTTTGTCTAATCCAAATGCGAGTGATGCGGCAGTTGGTTCATTGATAATTCTTACAACTTCTAGTCCTGCAATTGTTCCAGCATCTTTTGTTGCTTGTCTTTGATTATCATTGAAATATGCAGGAACTGTGATTACAGCCTTGTTTATTGTATCACCAGTAAATGCTTCAGCATCACGTTTAATTTTCTGAAGAATAAATGCAGAGATTTGTTGGGGTTTGTACTCTTTTCCTTGTATTTTATACAAGAAATCCTCTCCCATCTTTCGTTTTGCCTCACGAATAGTATTATCAGGATTTGTTACTGCTTGTCTTCTTGCAGGTTCACCAACTAAAAGTTCACCATCTTTTGAAAATGCTACGACTGATGGAAATGCTTTACCGGCTACAGTTGTACCTTCTGCTGCAGGTATCAACGTAGGTTTTCCACCCTGCATAACAGATGCAGCAGAGTTACTTGTTCCTAGATCAATACCAATAATTTTTTCAGCCATATTTTACACATTCTTTAATTTTATTTCTTTGATACAATAACCTTAGATGGTTTTAAAATAGCTTTGCCAGAAATATAGCCTTTAGATACCTCTTGAGTAATTGTTCCTTCATCAAGATTCTCATCTACAATCATAGAAACAGCCTCATGAATTTGTGGGTCAAAAATTTCCCCAATTGCATCTATAGGTTTAATATTATTTTCTGATAGAAGACTTTCCATATTTTTTATAACAGCAATGATTCCAGATGTATCAATTTTTTCTTTAGATAAAGAATTTTCAGCACGAACAAAATCTTCATAGATATTAATAAAATTTAGAAGTAGATCGTTGGTTTTACTAGAAACTCTTTGAGATACTTCAACTTGTGTTCGTCTTTCTAGATTTTGATAGTCAGCTAATGCACGTTGCCATTTATCTTTTAATTCATCTCTTTCCTGAATTAATTTTGTCATGGTTTGATTTGCTTTTTTAACCTCTTTAATGGAATAATCTAGAGATTCTTTCATTTCTTCAATTGTCATTTTTTCTTCAGGGATTTGTTCTTTATCTTCAGACATAATTTTTCATTAAGTTATGACAATATTATTTTTGTGCTATTAATTGACACAAGGGATTAGCTTTGAGTATGATTAATTCATCATCTTTATTATTTTTTATCATATAATCAAAGTCATGTTTTGAGCAAACAACTACAATTGTGGTTTTATCATTTTGAAATATATCTACAGGCTGACTAATTGATTCAACATCGCCAATGTAATCTTTAAGTTTGGTTTCTAATTCTTGAAGTTTTTCAATTTTTTCTCCTTTCATTTCATGTTGATCTAAAGTCCATAAGAGTAAAATTTTTGTTCTACTTGCCTTTAACTCATTTTTCTTTAAAATTAATCTAGTTTCATCAATTAATCGCTTAATGTATCCATCCAATCCTTTCATGCTTCCATTAATGAGATACATCAAACTACTTGCGCCCTCAAATGAACTACTTAAAGATCTTAGATCAAATAGACCGTCAATTAAATCATCAAGAAAGAGTTCTCCTAATTTATCTGAATTTAAATCAGATTTAGTTACTGAATCTTTAGCAAATTTACAAACTTCAAGTATACTTGTTTGACTAGAAAATTGTTTTAAAATATCTATAGCATGAAAATATTCTGAAGAGCTTAATGTTAAAAAATTGAATTTTTTATCATCCCCAAATAATTTTTTTATAATATCATTTTCTCCGCCATTTGATGAACCAATGTATGGTTTTATTGTGAAATCTTTTGATAAAGGATAATAAAAATATGAGATATTTTTTCCCACTTTTAATCCTGTGACATGTTCAAGTAATGAAATATTTTCAGAATTCCCACCAAAACCAGTACCTAATCCATAAACAACATTGCAACCTTTTTTGATATTTGAGACTGCATCTTTGAATTTTGAATTTATCTCAATTTTGGTATCTTGCCCAATTTTTCTAATTCTCGGTGCAAAGATTAGTACTTGTGCTTTAGAAATTGCTGCATCAATTGATGTCATTGCAAGTAGTGGTTCATCATCTTTTAATGCCTGTACAGATGGATAGGACTTTGCGATATCTTGTTTGATGGATATAGCTGAAGGAGTAGATTCATCAATTATTTGAACTTCATCACCGTTAAGAGCAATTTGGCATGCAAGAGAGTAACCTTCAGTACTTAATCCGTAAATTACAACTTTTGTAGCCATTAAGGACTATAATATCAAGACTAAGAAATACTTATTGCAGTTATCTATGAAGTGCTAATACTTGAAGATCTGGTTTGATATTCTAACACCAAAACAATACTTGTTTTTTGAATATTTTATACAAAAACTTAGAAAACAATACAAGATTGTTTGCACATCTAGAAAATATGAACAAGTAAATGGTATTGAGAAATTTGGTTCAATTAATTCAGTAATAGTTGGAAAACATGGTGGAAAGAATAATGTAAATAAATTATTAGCAAGTTTGGATAGAAGTAGGTTATTAACAAAGAAAATTGAAAAATGGAGTCCAAATTTACTAATCAGTTTTTGCTCTCCTGAAGCATCTAGAGTTGCATATGGATTAGGTATTCCACATATAGCATTTTCAGATTCACCTCATGCAAAAGCAGTAATGAGATTATCATTACCTTATACCACAAAATTGTTAACACCATGGATTATTCCAAAAAAAGATTTTGATGGATTCGGTATAGATTATAAAAATATCATAAGATATAGAGCGATTGATGCAGGAGTAATTATTAAAAATTATAAAAAAAATAAACAAAAGAAATCAAATGGGGAGAAAATAATTTTAATTCGACCTGAAGAATCTGAGGCCGCATATATTACAAAAAAGAATAAAACTATTCAGATTATTAAAAAAATTGTTAAAGAATTTCCTAATGAGCAGAAAGTTGTATTAGCCAGATATAAAGATCAATCTAAGAGTCTAAAGAAAATTTTTGGAGATAATATTTTTCTTTTATCAAAGCCGGTTAATGGAAAAGAATTGTTAAACAATGTAGATTGTTTTATTGGTTCAGGAGGAACGATGACTGCAGAATCAGGATTACTGGGAATTCCAACTATTTCATTAAATGCAGTACCAAATAGAATTGAAGATTATTTAGTTAAAAAGAGAATAATTGTTAGAAGTGAGAATCCAGGTAGGATTTCTAGAGAGATTTATCAGTCATTGAATGATCAACAAATTATAAAGAAAAAGAAAGAAAATGCAAAAAAAATAGTTGCATCATTCGAAGATCCATATCAAATTCTTTTAAAAACAATGAAATCATTATAAAATAATATTATAGGGGTAAATTGATTTTTTATTTAGAAGCCCAGTAGTGTAGCGGCAAGCATAGGGGCCCTTGGAGCCTTTGACCTCGGTTCGAGTCCGGGCTGGGCTATACTATTTTTTAGAAATCTAATTTTGTTAATAATTTTGTGGCGATAACAAATAGAATTGAAGCTAATGCAACTAAAAGTAACATTTCAATAATTACAAAATCCGTTACTTGACCAAAAATTCCAGCTCGTATAATATCTACCAAATATGATAATGGGTTTAGATAAAATATAGTTGCTAATGGTTGCGGTGCACCCTGAACAGGATAAAATGCCGTACTTGCAAATGCACAGAAAAGAAATACTGTGTTAATTATTACATTAAATCCTTCACTAGAACGAAGTTTTACAGAAATTATTGATGCAATTGAACCAAATAATATTGCACCAACTACTGAACCAAAAATTATTAGCGGAATAGTCACAATATTAAATTCAACAGAATCAAAAAATACAGGATAACCTACTGCTGTGATTAATGCAGCACTAAATAATCCAATAATTCCAATTGTTACAATGTTACTTAGGATGTAATGAGTTCTAGTGAATGGGCCGGACATGATTTGTTCAAACATACCATGACGTCTATCGTTCCAGATAATTATTCCAGAAATTAGTGTACTATTCATAATGTTAAAACCAATCATTCCAGATGCAAGAAATGCAGGATAATCTAGATTTTTTCCTCCAAATGGAACACTATCAATTAGTGCAGTGTAAGCAAAACCTGCGACAAAAATATAGATTAATGGAAAAAGTATTTGCCAAATAATAAATCCAGGATTAATAGAAATTGTTAGATTTCTATTTACTAGTCTAATTATGGGATTAATTAGAATCACCCACTACTTTGAGAAATATTTCTTCCAGATTTGTTGGAATTGCAGATAAATCATTTATTTTTGTGTTAGTGTCATTTAAAATTTTTAAAATATTCATTAATACAATTTCAGATTTTGTAGAATTAATTATGACAGTTGGTTCAGGTTCTAGTTTGATTTGACATTCTGGAATTATAGATAATTTAGATTTTAATTCTTCAGAGACTTTGGAAATATGAATTTTAATTGTTTTTTCATGACCAAATCTATTTTTTAATTCAGATGGAGAATCAACTGCCATTATCTTTCCATTATTTATGATTGCAATATTATCACAAAGATATTCAGCTTCAGATAGGACATGAGTTGTATAGAAAATTGTAAGTCCAGAGTTTTTTACTTGTTCTCTGAGAAAATCCAGTAATTTCCTTCTTGCAGCAGGATCTAAACCAACGGTAGGTTCATCTAAAAATAATAACTCCATATCGTGCATGAATTCTCTTGCTACCTGTACTCTTCTACGTTGACCAATTGATAGATCATCCATCTTCTTTTTTCTAATTTCTTCTAAACCAAAAGCAGAAAGTAGTTCTTCGGTTCGTTTCTTTCGTATTTTTTTATCAATATTCCACATCATACCATATTTTTCAAGAGATTTTTCTGCTGAAAGAGTTGGTTCATAGCTAGGTTGTTGTAAAACTACTCCAATTTTTTTTCTAATTTCAAGAGGATGTTTAGATGAATCTATACCTAGTACAGAAATTTTGCCATTAGAAGGAGAAATTAGAGTTGTTAAGAGTTTGATAACGGTAGATTTTCCTGCACCGTTTGGTCCTAAAAAACCAAAAACCTGACCAGATTCTATTTGAAGATCAACACCATCAACAGCAACCGTTGAAGCGTATTTCTTTCTCAAGTCTTTTGTTTCAATACATAGCATAATTGAGATTTATGTAAACCACTAATGTGTTTAATGATAATTTTATTAACAATCTCTTTCTTGTAATAATAATTGTCTGAATTTGAAGAATTAATATCGAAATTATTGGAAAAAGTTCCCGAATTATCGAGATCGGTAATTGAAGAGAGAATAAACGAGAAAAAAGAAAAAGTTGGTGCAGGATACTTGACAGACCAAGGAGCCATTTTCTTAGTTGCAGCAGATTTAGGCGTATCACTAGAACAAACACAAAATTCAGAAGTAGCAATAAAAGATCTTTACATTGGGGCAAAAGAAGTAACGTTAGAAAGTCGAGTTTTGAATATTTCACCTACAAAACAGTTTACAAAAAAAGATGGCTCTTCATTCTCTTTGAGGACGATAACAGTTTACGATAATAATTCTACAGCAAGTGTAAAGTTGTGGGATGAGAAAGCAAATCTTCCAGGACTTGAAGAACTAAAACCGGGAGACTTGATTAAGATTATCAAAGCATATGTAAAATCAGATTTAACAGGTGCACCTACAATAAACATTGGTTCTGGTGCAACAATAGAAACATCAAAATCAGAAAGTGACATTGTCTCAATTGATTCAAAAATTAATGATGTTAGTGAAATTAAAGATGATCAAAGAGATTTGATTGTTGCAGGAACATTAGGTAGTGCAATGAGTCTACTTGAATTTACAAATTCAAAAGGTCAACCTTCAAAGGCTTTGAAATTTAGATTAAGAGGTGAAAACAAAAATTTAGTCAATGTAGTGCTTTGGGGAAAAGATGAATCAATTCTTCCAAAAGTAATTACCCAAGATGCCAAAGTCAAATTATTCGGAGTTAGGACAAAAACTGGAATGCAAGGACTAGAAATTCATGGAAATGATGCAACAATAATTGATGTTGAAGGAGATGCAGAAATTCAACCTACAGTAGTAAGACTTCTAGCAGTTGAAAAGGATCAAGCAGGTAATACAACAGGCTTAGCCATAGATAAATCAAAAAAATTGGTTAGAATTACAGATGTTGCAAATACAATTGGTAGTTTTGTTAAAGATGATATTTTAGAATGCATGCCATCAAAGATTTTTGGAAATACAATGCAAATTGATCAAGACTCATTTGTAAGAAAAATTGATGACAAGACAGTTCCAACTATAGCAGAAATTAGAACAAAAATTACAGAAGTTAGTGAAGGTAATGATTATTCTGTAGAGGCAATTGTTCTAAAAGCACCAGAAAGAAAAGATATTCAGACAAAAAATGGTGATAACATACAACTATCTGAAATGTTTGTCGAAGATGATAGTGGACAAGTTTGGATTAAAGGATGGAGACAGCAAGCAGACCTGATGGATAGTTTTACACTAGGAGACATAATTACAATTTTAGGAGTTAATGCAAGACCTGGACTAGAAGGAAAACTAGATTTGGTATTGACACCTTATTCAAAAATAATTAAGAAAAACTAATCTTTCCAAAATCCTCTTGTCAAAGTATAGGTCTTTTCTGCGATAATGATTTGTTTTATCAAATAATCATCATCATCTTCTACTCTATTTTTTAAAATTCTAGCTCCGGTATCAGGACCAACTCCATAAGCAGCCATAACGATCAATGCTGTTTTTCCAAAACTAGACAATAATGATGATACTTTCCAGGCTTTGTCAAAATTCTTTTTTTCATCAGGAGTTAATTTTTTTCCTTGATGCTTTTTTTGAATTGTTTTTACAAGTTCATGATCATATTCATAAGTACAGGTGATCTGTTGGCCCTTACAATATTTACATTTGAGTGGGTGTGTTTCACTAGGAGTCATAACACGTTGCCAGAGTCCACATCGTGCACAAATCAATCGTTGTTTAGTCTCCATGAGACGTTTTCTAACTTTTAGTAACATTTCTTTGTCTATACTTGCAGGATTTGTATACGACATCACAGTTTGATCTAATACTGGTTCTGCCAATTTAGAAAATTTATCAACATCAATCCATTCAATCTCAATTTCATTTTGTTTAATTAACTCAATAATTTTTTGAGCACCTTCAAGATCAAATTTTTCATGAAATAATTCTCTAAATGCCTCTTTTACAAGAGGAGTGTCGATATTTCGTTCAAAATCATATCTAACTTCATTTTTTACATAAACATCTCCTCGGTCATAAAAACCAAATTTCTTTCCCACACAGAATGTTTTCCAAGTAACATCATTTTTGCCTTTTAGCGCTACTGACATTATTTCATTAATATCAAAATTAGAAGAAAATATATCAGTAATGTGTTTTTTTGTAAATTTAGACTCAACAGACAAAAGAATTCTATATGCATCAGAACTAGATTTAACTTTAGAAGCTAAAGAAGCATCTAACATCGTCTCCAAAATAATTTTTAATGTTGAATTAATTTTTGTTCCAAAACATGAATGCAAAATTAATACACTTTGTTGTGGAAGTCGATGTGATTCTATAACAATTGTTTTTTCATCTGGCATTTTAATAAAATCTAAATTTGAAATAACATTATTCATCATTTTTACTGAACCATTACGAACTCTAGTTCTAAAGCTTCCAACTTTGTTAGCGGTTTTATAATCAACAGGTATGTTTACACCTTCCCATTTAGGAACCGGTATTTCTTTTGATGATCTAATAGGTAAAACATTCACTTTGAATGCTTTTTCATCTATATTCAAAACTCTCCATTGAGACCCACGTAAAACAAAAATTTGATCCTTATCAAGATCACCTACAAATCTTTGATCTAATGTACCAATGAATTTATTCTCTATTGTATCAATTACCTTGAATTTTAAAATATCTGGAATTGTTGATAAATTTTGAAAGTGATATTTTGTTGCAAAGAAAGCATTATTTTTTTTATATTCAGTTTTTTCTTTGTTGAAGATTATTAATTTTCGTAATGCAAGAATATCTAAAACATCAAAAAATTCTTCTAACGTAATATCTCGAAATGGATACGCTTGTTTTGTCAATTTAAGTGCAGCCTCAATAGGAACGTTACCTACTTGCATAGATAGTCCAACTAAATGATGTGCAAGAACATCCAATGATCCATTGTGAATTCTTTGTTCTTCAATTGAACCCTCTTTGATTCTTTCAATTATTGCTTGAATCTCAAATTCATCATCTGCACTTTCAGTAATAATTAATCCTCTAGCAGAATCACCTCGATTATGTTTACTTCTTCCAATTCTCTGCATAAATTTTGAGACTTGTCTTGGGGATCCATACTGAATAACTAATTCTACAGAACCTATATCAAGACCTAATTCAAGTGATGAAGTACAAACAACTATGCCAGATTTTCCTTCTCTAAGAATATCTTCAGTTTCCTCTCTAACTTGTCTGGAGAGTGAACCATGATGTAATTCAACATTAATTGATGTTTTCTGTTTTAAAATAGATGATAAACGCTCAGATTCTCCTCTTGAGTTTGTAAATAATAAAACTGGAGAAGTAATTTGTTCTTTTTTCACATATTTAATAATTTCAACAGCAACATCATCCATTATGCCATCAACAAATACAACATCCACATCATAATTTCTAAGAGATGTATCGTGTATTAGTTCAAATTTTCTTTCTGAACCAACTAAAAAACGTCCAGCTTCCTCAGGATTACCAACAGTGGCAGATAATCCAATACGATGGATTTGATTTTTTGATTTTATTTGCAACCGTTCAAGACTAAGAGATAATTGTGAACCTCTTTCACTTGCAAGTAGTTCATGAACTTCATCAATAACTACCCATTCTAATTCAGATAATGCTTCAAGATGTTTTTTTTGTGATAATAAATTTACAAGTGTTTCAGGTGTTGTAATTAAAATATCCGGAGGATTATCGGTAATTCTTTTTCTATTTGCCTGTGATGTATCACCATGTCTAATTTCAATTTTTAAATCTTCATTTTCTGCATAATTGATAATTCTTTTGAAAACATCTCGGTTTAAAGCTCGTAATGGAGTTATGTAAAGAACTTTAATTTTATTTGGAATTTTTCTAGTTTTTAATTTAAAGAATATTGGAATAGTTGCACATTCAGTTTTACCAGAACCAGTTGGTGCAATAATTAAACAATTTTTTTCTTTTAGAATTTCCGGTATTGCTTGTTTTTGAATTTCAGTTAAAGTTTCAAATCCTATTGATTTGAATTTTTTTGAAATTGTAGGATCAAGTGTCTTGTTTTTTTTCTTGTCTAAGTCTAGTTCGTTCATAAATCATCACACCTGCAACACCTAATGCTAATAAAATTACAGTAATGGTAGGAATAGGATCAGAGATATCAGCCATACCATAATTTACTTACACGACGTTAAATAGATTCAGTTTCCTCTATTCCAGAATTTGTTATCGTATAATGAAATGTTATTTCGTTAATAAATGGAGATGAAACTTTACAAATATACTTATTTTTGATTTTTTCAAGTTGAATTTTTTGATGAATATAATTTTCAAGATACATATGCATTCTTTGGTATTTTATATCATCATGAGAAAAGATTTGATTAGTGATTATAATTGGAATATTCTTTAACTGAGTTAATTTAGAAAGTTTGATCATATAATTACCAAAATTACTATTTTTTTCAATCAAATGTTCTTTTTTGGAATATTCAAATGAGAATAAATCAGTTATGTTATCAATTATAAGTAAAGAAAAATTATCATTTTTAATATTTTTCAAAACTTCAATTTGTTTCTGAGTATCAGTCACATGTGAAACATGCAAATTTTCAAGTATGGATGGAGGTAAATTTCGGGATTGTATCATTTGAAGAAATCTTTCAGGTCTAAATTCAACAGTGGTGTCAATAAATAATATTTTTTTATTTTCACTTAATGATTCAATTGCAAATTGTAAAGCAAGTTGTGTTTTTCCAGTTCCACGTAAACCTGAGATCTCAGTAATTATTCCATTTTGTAGTCCACCTGAGAAAATTTTATCTAATGAATCGATCTGTGAGGAAATCATATAATGAATAATAAATAATAAAAATAAAAAGTTCTTTCTAATCTAAGCAAGACTTTATATTCTCTAGAAAGTCGATTCATCACAAGAGAAAATTTATGTCACAAACTACAGCTGCTAAAAGACCACTTACAATTTTACAAAAGAATGTAAAAAAAACTGTAATTGTAAGATTAAAGAATGAAGTTGAGTATAAGGGTAAAATGAAAAATGTTGATTCTTACATGAATTTGATTATGACTGAGGCTGAAGAATTAATCGATGGTAAAACAGTTGGTAAATTTGCTAGAGCAATTTTAAGAGGTAACAACGTACTATTCATAAAATTAGAAGACGAAATCTAATTTTATAATCATGACCAAAAATTATCTATTTACATCTGAATCTGTTACCGAAGGTCACCCGGACAAAGTTTGTGATATGATATCAGATTCAATTCTAGATGAATATCTTAGAGGTGACCCAAATTCAAGAGTTGCAGTAGAAACAATGACAACAACTAATTTTGTGGGAGTAGCAGGCGAAGTTACATCAAAAGCAAGTTTTGATATTGAAAGTGTTATACGAAAAACAATTACAGAGATTGGTTATGACAATCCAGATTTGAAATTTGATTCACACTCTTGTGAAGTAATGATAAAATTAGATCCACAAAGCCCACATATCTCTCAAGGTGTTACTGCAAATGATGAAAAAGAACAAGGCGCAGGGGATCAAGGTTTAATGTTTGGATATGCTAGTAATGAAACTGAAGAGCTAATGCCATTACCAATACTTTTGGCTCATAAATTAACAAAAAAATTAACAGATGTTAGAAAAAGTAATGAACTAACATGGGCAAGGCCTGATGGAAAATCCCAAGTATCAATCAGATATGAAGATGATAAACCAAAAGCAATTGAAGCAATAGTACTTTCTACACAACATTCTCCAGAGATAACAAATGAAGAGATAACATCACAATTAATTGAACATGTAATCAAACCGGTCTGTGGAAGTCTGTGGAATGAAGATATCAAAATTCATGTAAACCCAACAGGTAAGTTTGAAATTGGAGGACCGCATGGAGATGCTGGCTTAACTGGAAGAAAAATAATTGTAGATAGTTATGGTGGAATGGGTCGACATGGTGGTGGAGCATTTTCAGGAAAGGATCCATCAAAAGTAGACAGATCAGCATGTTACATGTGCAGATATGTCGCAAAGAATATTGTTGCTGCAGGTTTAGCAGATAGATGTGAAGTACAAGTTGCTTATGCAATTGGAGTTGCAGAACCAGTTTCTTTAATGGTAAATACATTTGGTACAAATAAAATTTCAGAGGATAAAATTGAAGAATTAGTAAAAAATAATTTTGATATGAGACCAGCAGGAATTGTATCGCAATTAGATTTGAAGAGACCAATTTACAAGAAGACCGCAGCATATGGTCATTTTGGTAGAAATGAACCAGAATTCAACTGGGAAAAAACAGACAAAGCTGAAAAATTGAAAACAGAATCATGCATTTAATGATTCAATTTTTTGAAATTTAAAATCACATAAATTTTGTAATTTTTTATGATTTCCAACATAATTACCAACTAGTATATTCAAATCTTCAACACCATATTCAAAATTAATATCATTTAATGCTTTTTTATATGCCAATTCAAGATTTATTTTTTTAATTTTTATGTTAGAAGAGATAGATTTTTTGATAAGATTTTGAAATGTTATTTCTTTCGGTCCTACTAGATCAATTATTTTATTTGAAAATTTTGACGAGTGTAATGCAGCATTTATGCACATGCAAACATCATGAATAGATATTGGTTGTAGAAGAAATTTTCCAGAACCAGGTACAAGGATCTGTTTTTTTAGAATTTGTTTTGAGATATTTTTTGTCAGATAATCATCATTACCTAGAATGTATGAAGGTCGAAATATCGTATATTCAAGACCAGATTTTTTTATTAATTGTTCAGCATTAAATTTAGAAATAAAATAGGAAGAACGTGAATTTTTTGAAACTCCTAAACCACTAAAATAAATTATACTTTTAATATTATTTTTTTTACAAAGATTAATCACAGTTTTTGTTAGTTCAATGTTAACTTGTACAAATGAATCCTGATGAACCGATTCTGAACCAACTCCCGCGAGATGAACAAAATGTGATGCATTTTTTAATGAAGGAAATTTATTGTTTTTAAAATTTTGACGAGATATTGGAATTGATGAGATTCCATTTACAGAAAGAAATTTTCTTAGGTTTTTTCCAACAAAGCCTTTTGCTCCAGATATAGCTATACGATCAATAATTTCTGTACGCATGATAAAATGATAAAATATTTTATTTTAAACATATCCAGAGAAGGTACATGACAACAAAAATTCATGTGAAATTTGGTAAGAATGCACAAGAATGTAGAGAGATTTTGGGAGTGACTAAAGATTCCACTCATAAAGAGATCAAACAAGCCTATAGAAAATTATCTTTGAAATATCACCCAGATAAAAATACTGAAAGCAATGCTAGTAAAAAATTCAAAGAAATTACGGAAGCATATCAATATCTAAAATCTCATCGAAAAAGTCAATCAAATAGAGATGAACAGGTATCAGGAGAAGATTATCAAAATTTTTGGAAAGCACAAGGAGAGAAGATGGGAGATGAAATGAGATTTAATTTTGAGGAAATAAGAAGAGAAAATCAAAAATTTGGAGGAGATTATAATCAAGAGACACACAATAGGGAAAAACCAATATCACAAAAAACAACACATTTGTTGCTTTATGGAGGACTAAGTGTTGTTACATTATGGATTATTCTCAATGAAATTCTTCGATTGTAACAAAAGTTATTACATAAAAAATTAAAAATTTCACGTGGACACAAATACAGAAAGTAAAAAGAAATTACGTACAGGATTTACAACAGGAAGTTGCGCCACAGCATCATCAAAAGCAGGAATTTTATCAATTATTAATCAAAAGAAGATTGTACAAACTGACATCATATTACCAAAACGCTCGAGATTAAATATTAAAATTAATTCATGTGAATTTACTAAAAATTCAGCAAAGTGTTCTGTAATAAAAGATGGTGGAGATGATCCGGATGTGACACATGGTGCAGAAATTATTGTTAATGTTGAGTTAACAAACGAGATTGATGAGATTGAGATTGATGGTGGAGAAGGGGTAGGCCGAGTTACTAAGCCAGGATTAGGATTAGAGATAGGAAGTGCAGCAATTAATCCAACACCAAAAAAAATGATTTTGGAAAATGTTAGAGAAGCTGGTGAAGAATTACTTAAAAAAAATGGAATTAAAATTATAGTATCTGTACCAAAAGGAAAAGAGTTAGCAACAAAAACAGATAATCCAAGAATTGGAATAATGGGAGGGATTTCTATTTTAGGAACAAGTGGAATTGTAATTCCGTATTCTACTGCATCATTTGCAGCAGCTATACGACAACAAATTGCAGTTGTAAGTTCTATGAATGATGACTATGTTGTTTTAACAACTGGAGGAAGAAGTGAAGACTTTGCAAGAGAAATTATAGAATTACCAGATCATTCATTTATTCAAATGGGAGATTTTTCAGGTTATACAATTAAACAATGTGCAAGAAAAGAATTGAAAAAAGCATATGTTGCAGGATTCATTGGTAAATTAGCAAAAATGGCAGCAGGTGTTAAACAGACTCATGTGAAAGGTGGAAAAGTAGACATGAAATTTCTTTCTGAACTTGCAAAAAGATGTGATGCAAAATCAGAAACTATTAGTAAAATTCTAGGTGCAAATACTGCTAGAAATGTTCAAGAGATCATCATGGAAGACAAAGTAGAAGGATTTTTTGATGAAATTACAAATGAAACATGTAAACAAATGATTCAACATTCAGAAGGAAAGATTCCAGTTGAGGTAATATTGTTTGATTTTGATGGTAAAGTGTTATCCAGAACAAAAATGGATACAAAGACACTTCAGAAATAGAGTAAGGCATTTAATTAATTCAGAATTTTTAATATTATGAAGAAAATAGCTGTTTTAGCAATCACAAAAAATGGAATAGAAATAGGTTTAAAATTAAAAGAATATTTTATAGATTTTGACATATTTGCACCAATAAAATTTTCAAATGAAAATGAAAAAATTCAGTGGTATGAGGATTCCACAACTCAAAAGATTGTTGAATTGTTCAAAAATAACGATGGAGTAATTTGTTTATTTTCATTAGGTGCAGTAATTAGATTACTTGCGCCACACATCAAAGATAAGAAAACAGATCCTGCAGTAATTGTGATTGATGATCATGCAAATTTTGTGATTAGTGTTTTATCAGGACATTTAGGAGGAGCAAATGAATTATCAAATGAGATTGCAGAAAAGATGGGCTCCACTCCGGTCATTACTACAGCAGCGGATGTTAACAAAACTATAGCAGTAGATCTTGTTGGAAGAGAATTTGGTTGGAAAATTGATGATGACAGTAATGTAACTAGAATTAGCGCATTCATGGTAAACAAAGAAAAAATTGGAGTTTTTCAGAATATGGGTAAAAAAGAATGGTGGAAAGGAAAACTTCCAGAAAATATTACATTTTTTTCAAACATAAAAGATTTGAAAGATTCCAATTCTAAGGGATATTTGATAATTACAAATGATCAAATCAATGATAGTGATATTTTGAAAGATTCTGTAGTATACAGAGTTCCAAATCTAGTCATAGGAATAGGATTACATTGGGATACATCTAAAGAAACTATTTTGAATGGAGTGAATGAAACATTAGAGAAGTTTGAATTAAAACAAAATCAAATAGCTAGGTTTGTATCTATTAAAAAAGACAAAGATGTTGTAGGATTGATTGAACTGGGTAAAGAAATGAACATACCAATAGAATACATCGATAGAGAAGAATTAGCAACAATCACTGCACCAAATCCTTCAAAAACAGTTCAGGCATTTGAAGGAACTGCAAGTGTTTCAGAAGCTGCTGCAATAAAATCATCAGAAGGTGAATTAATAGTTGAAAAACAGAAATTTCCTCCTAATCTAACAGTGGCTATAGCGAGGATCATAAAATGAAAAGAGGATTGATGATAATTGACAGAGGTAGTAGAGAAAGAGAAGCCGGTGAAGAGCTAGAAATGATTTGTGAGAAAGTTAAAGAAAAAGGAAATTATGATTTTACAGAGTTTTGTTTTTTAGAAGTTGTTCCACCATTTATTGAAGATGGAATGGATGTATGCTTAAAAAAAGATGTAGAACAAATGACAATAGTTCCATATTTTCTATATCCAGGAAGAAAAGTGAAGATTGCAGTAGCTGATGCAATGAAGTATCAGAAAGATACAAAGATCAAATTTCTTGTTTCAAAGCCAATGACTATGCATAAAAAATTAGTAGAATTGGTAGATAACAGAGTAATTACCACATTAAAAGAAAATTCAGTAGATATTCCAAAAGAAAAGGTGGATGTTTTGATAATTGGACATGGAAGTAAGGATCCAAATTCAGGAATATCAATTGATTATGTTGTAGATGAGCTAAAGCCCTCCTATAGAAATGTCAGTCGATGTTATTTAGAAATTGAGGGACCGACGATAGAAGAAGGAATACAAGCATGTCAAAATGATAATCCAGAAGTTTTGATAATTGTTTTTTATTTTTTACATGAAGGGGCTCATGTAAAGATAGATGTCAATAACGATTTGTTACCAGCATTAGATAATGCGAATTTAAAGAAAGTATTTGTTACAAAACACTTGGGTACAGATGAAAAAATGATTGATTTAATTTTAGAAAGAGCTAGAGAGGTAGAAGATGCAAACTAGAAAGGGACAAGAGATAGAAGATGAAAGTATGCAGATAATTGAAAGTGAGATCGGTTCTCATCCATACAATGAAATGGAATGGCCAATTGTTAGAAGAATAATTCATTCAACTGCAGATTTTGATTTTGCTAGAGAAAATAAGCTTCTTTTTCACAAAGATGCAATTTCAAATGGAATTAATGCATTAAAAAATGGATGTAGTATAGTTGCAGATGTAAATGGTGTTATTGGATTAATGAATAAACAAAATCCAAAAGATTTTGGAAATAATATGATTTGCAATATTTCAGATCCATCTTTAATGGAATCTGCAAAAAAAGCAGGAAAAACTAGAGCACAGATGTCTATGAGAGTGGCTGAAAAAGAAATTGATGGAGGAATTGTTGTTGTAGGAAATGCACCAACTGCACTTTTAGAAGTAATGGAAATGTTTAGAGAAGGATTGGTAAAACCTGCATTGGTAGTTGGTATGCCAGTAGGTTTCGTTTCTGCAGTAGAATCAAAAGATGAGTTATCAAAAACAGAAATTCCATTTATAACAAATATGGGTCGTAAAGGAGGGAGTCCTTGTGCATCTGCAATAATTAATGCATTATACAAATTATTAAGACAAGGAAATAACTAAATTTTTAAAGTATTTTTAATTAAATTTGAAGCAAATTTTGCACTATCAAAATAAAGATGACAGTATGATGCTATCGTATTATATTCAGTTATTGCATCTTTATGTGATGAAATTCCTTCACCAATTTTTAAATCATAAAGAAATTTTGAATCTTTTGGTACATTAATTATTTTTGAATAGTGAAATTCATGTGCACGGAAATTACGTGGTTTAGATAAAATACAATTTGAATTAATTTTCCCCTCAGTATAATTTAATGTCATTTTTTTTGTCATTATAGTATCTATATCAAATAGACCAACCATTTTTGATTTTTTCTTTCCATAAGTAATTGAATTTGTAAGATACATCAATCCACCACATTCAGCATAAATTGGTATTCCGTTTTCAGCATTATTTTTTATAGATTTCTTCATTGACGAGTTTTTAGCTAGTGATGAAGCCAAAATTTCAGGAAAACCACCACCAAGATAAATTAAATCACAATTTGGGATTTTTTTATCATTAATTGGACTGAAAAATTTTATTTTTGCACCTTCGCGTCTTAATGCTTCAATATTATCATGATAATAGAAATTAAATGAACTATCAAGAGCAATAGCAATTGAAATTTTTGATTTTGCGGTTTTTACAGGTTTTATTTTATTTAGAGAGGATGCTGTTTTACAAATTTTTTCAATTAGATTAAAATCGAGATAATCTGAAATCTCTTTTGAAATTTGTCTAATTTTATTATGAAGTTCTTTTTGTTCATGTACAGGAATTAATCCTAAGTGTCTTGATTCTAGATTAGCTGATGGATTTTTAGGAATAACACCGATTATTGGAATTTTTAAATTTAGTAAAGCAGCTCGACAAAGATCTTCATGTTTTTTACTTCCAATTTTGTTCAAAATAATTCCCAAGATTCTTGAGTTTTTATGGAATTTAGTAAATCCTAATGCAGTAGCAGCAATTGAACGAGAAGTTTTACTTGCATCAAGAATTAGAATTACAGGTGATTCAAGTAGTGTTGCAACATGATGTGTGCTTGCAAGATTTGATTTTCCTCCAAATCCATCATAGTAACCCATTACACCTTCAATAATTGAGATATCTGATTTTGAATTTCTCGTAAAGCTTTCAATTAATTCTTGTGTTCCCATTAACCAGACATCTAGATTTTTAGTTTCATTTTTTGAAATAGAACTTAGGTAACTTGGATCAATATAATCAGGTCCAACTTTGAATGGTTGTACTGAAAAACCTCTTTTTTTTAAACCATAGATAATTGCGCTTGTGATTGATGTTTTCCCAACACCACTGGTAGAACCTGCAATTACTAATCTTGGAACTCTCAATTTCTTTTGGTAATCTTGTTTTTTATTTAAATGGATTTAATTTGATATTTACAATGTTTTTACTAGATGATTTTCTTGTGTAGATATGAGTAAAGATGGATTGGTTATTGTCTATACAGGAAATGGAAAAGGGAAAACCACTGCGGCATTAGGTCTGGCAATGAGAGCAATTGGTTATGATCATAAGGTGTGCATGTTACAATTCATCAAAGGATCATGGCATTATGGTGAAATGGATTCTTCAAAGAAATTAGAACCAAATTTTGAATTAATTGCAATAGGAAAAGGATTTGTTGGCATACTAGATGATAATAACCCTAGAGAGGAGCATGAAAAATATGCTGCAGAAGCATTAAGAATTTGTAGAGAGAAAATTAATTCAGGAAGATATAATGTAGTTATACTAGACGAGGTAAACTATGCAATTAATTTAGGTTTGATAGATGTTCAGGAAATTATAAAATTAATTAAAGAAAAACCTTCCAATTTGGATCTTGTTTTAACAGGAAGAGATGTAAAAGAAGAGATTGTAGAATTAGCAGATTTAGTTACAGAAATGAAAGAGATCAAGCATCCATTCAAATCTGGAATAAAGGCAAAGAAAGGAATTGATTTTTAACCTTAGCAGATAGAGAAAAATTAGAAATGGTATCAGATACACAAGAATTACCAGAAACTGGTGAGATTGTAATTGCAACAGTAACAAAAATTAGTGATCATGGTGCTTACGTCACATTAGATGAATATAATAAAATTCAAGGATTTTTACATGTTTCAGAAATTGCTCCAGGGTGGGTACGTAAAGTAAACAAGTATGTCAGAGAAGGAGAAAAGAAAGTATTACTAGTAAAAAAAGTCGAAAGCGGTAGAAAAGAAATTGATCTATCATTAAAACAGATTTCAAAAGATCAAAGAAAAAAGAAACTTCTTGATGTTAAAAGGTTTGAAAAAGAACAAGGAATTTTAAAAAATATTCAAGAGAAATCAGAATTAACTACAAAACAAATTGAAGATTTAGAAGATAAATTTTTATCAAAATATGATTCAGTTTACGATGCAATGTTGAATATTGCAATAAAAGGTAGTGCCGAGATAGAAGATTTGAAACTACAGAAGAAAGTAGTGACAACTATTGAAGATATTTGTTCAAAAATGAAACTTCCATCAGTAGAGTTGAGAGGAATTTTAGAAATTTCAAATAATCAATCAAACGGAGTCGAACTAATCAAAAAAACACTAAAAGATGCAGAAAACGTTGAAGATGCAAAAATAGAGATAACATATTTGGGCGCACCAAAATACAGATTAAGTTTGGTTTCTCAAGATTTTAAAACTGCTGAAAAATCATTGAAACCAATTTTAGAAAAAATTGAGAAAAGTGTGAAAAAGCAAAATGGAGTTTATGTTTTTACACGAGAAGAATCAATAAAAATTGGTGAAGGATAATGCGTTTTCAATTAAGAAAATGTGCTGAATGTGGAGCATATACACTAAAAGAAATTTGTAAAAAATGTGATCAAGCTACTAAAAGTGTTCATCCTGCAAAATTTTCTCCAGATGATAAATATCTAAGATATAGAATTGCCAATAAAGAATAACATCTACCTATATTCTCCACCACAATCACCAATTGATGTAAAAAGATCATTTGCCTTTGATGTAACAGATTTTATCTTTTCATAGTCATCATTTTGTAATTGTAGTGAAAATGTTTTGGTATTTTGTCCAATATGATCAGATAAGCCTATTCTTGAACCAATTATGGCACCAGCGACTGCAGGTCTATCTAAAACAAAACGTGTTGCAACATTTGCAATTTTTACATTATACTTTTTTGCAATTTCATCTAATACAACAAGTAATTCTTGAAATAATTTCCAACCACCCCATGCATCAATCATATTCATATATTTTTGAAGGCTAAATGTGTCAAGATCTAATTGTGTTGGTTCTGATGTACCAAGGTATTTTTCAGTGAGTAACCCACCTAGTAAAGTTCCATATGCTAATAGTTTCATATTATGATTTTTACAAAATGATGCCATCTTTACATCGGGACGTTGATCAATTATTGAATATTGAACTTGATTTGAGATTAATTCTATTCCATTATCATTCATTATTTGCATTCGTTCTGTATCAAAATTAGTCAATGCAAGATGGGATATTTTACCATCATCACGAAGTTTTGTTAATTGGTGTAATGCATCAATGTAACTTGCATCATTATAGTCCCACCAATGAAATTGAATCACATCAATTACATCTACATTCATCTTTTTCATTGATTGATCTATGTAATGTTCTACAATAGATCTAGTCATTGGTCCAGGATTAGGAACAAATTTTGTAAAGCCTTGAATTTTTTCTAGTTCATTTTTTCCTTTCTTTTTTTCTAATTCATTTCTAAAATCACCATAAAATGATTCAGCAGGTCCATAGATATCTGCCATATCCCAAGTATTGAATCCATTTTCATTATACTCTAACATTTGTGATATAGCTGAATCATGATTGATTTGACCATGTCCACCAGCTACTTGCCACATTCCATTTAGAATTCTACAAATTGAAAGATCAGGTGCAAGTTGAATGGTTTCTATTTCAGACAATAATTAATCTAGAAATGTATGATAATTTAGCATAATCGCTTGATTCAAAAAAAACTGATATCAATTTCTAAACATTATATACACTTCAATTCTATCTTCATTAATTGGATTTATTCAAAAAAAAATCTAAAACTACGACCGATTTAGTATGTAAAATATGTAAGATGGAATTCTCTAATCCTGAAAGAACAATGAGGCATATGATTAAAGCACATTCTAAACCACAAAAAGTAAAGAAAAGACTTGGCAGTGGAAAATATGATTAAATTATTATTTTAAATTAATTCAACGCTTTCTTTATTGCATTTTGTAACGCATCTCGATGCTCTTCAATTATACCCCGAATCTCGAATGTATCTACATAACCACCAGCTGATGCTCTAGTAGCTTTCAATAAATAATGCAATGTAGCCTCCTCAATTTTTCCTACATAGTATCCATAAAGAAAATCAAGTTCGTTTTCACACTTCCAAACTTTTTTTGTTTCTAGAAATGTTTCTTTGATTTCTAGAGGTATTTCTTGAATTCTCCTTGAAATATAGTCATTTAATGATTTTAGAATCGAAGTATCGGTAATCACAGTCAGTATTATTTACAAACGGTTAATCAAGATAGCTGAAATAGATTTAACTTTAGTAGTTTAGAAATTTTTTTTATAAGATGTCTTCACAAA
>JAOMAI010000029.1 GCA_028344155.1 Candidatus Nitrosopelagicus sp. | reverse complement strand
TTTGTCATCAAATAATCCAGCCTTTACAGATTGTTCTTGTGGCTCGAAAAGTTCTTTGTATCCTTCAGAAGTTAAAAAATCAATTATTTTAGGCTCTAAATCAAGTTTACTTATTTTCATACTATGTTATAATGACCAGGTTTTGACTCATAAATAGATGAGTCTCTAGCCATCTTTCGAATAAAGTTTTTAGCTTCTTCTTCAGTAAATTTTTCAGTCTTTGTTAGTTCTTCTACAAGTTGTTTTTCATCAACAGGAGATTTGTGTTCACCTTCTAATGATTTCATTATATCCATGAATAATTGCATTTTTGATACTTCACTTCTAGGTCTTCCTTGTAGTACTCC
The DNA here is from genome assembly GCA_028344155.1 of Candidatus Nitrosopelagicus sp. Classification (GTDB taxonomy): domain Archaea; phylum Thermoproteota; class Nitrososphaeria; order Nitrososphaerales; family Nitrosopumilaceae; genus Nitrosopelagicus. Next base: position 5,658 of record JAOMAI010000029.1, on the reverse strand, counting down.
AAGATCTACTTTACCAGTATTAACATCAATTCCTGCTACCTCAAACATACTTTGGAGTAAATCAATTGCACGTTGTGCATCTTCAGCCTCAACTTGAGTTTTTAATAGTAAACGTGCACGTGCAGTTGCTAATCTAATCAAACCCTCTAACTGTCTAGGTGTAACAGTGATCATTTCTTCAGCCTCAACTGTTCTCATTTTCATGTAATAATCAAGAATTTTTTCTTCAGCCTCTTTTGTGAGTGTTGGATTAATTCGTTTCACATATGACAGATACTTTGTTAATGTTTCAGAATCAATTAGAGATTTTTTATCAATGCCACTTGGAGTATGTAAATTAATAATATGTTGAGCAATTTTTGTATCTCTTTCTTTTGATGGTTTATCACGTACTACAAAAATTAGATCAAAACGAGTTAGTAATGGAACTGGGAGATTTACATTTTCAGTAATATTTTTGAAAGGATCATATTTACCATACATTGGATTTGCAGCTGCAAGTATAGATGTACGTGCATTTAATGTTGCAACAATTCCTCCTTTAGAGATACTTGCAGTTTGTTGTTCCATAACCTCATGCAATGCACTTCTATCTTCAGTTTTCATTTTATCAAATTCATCAATACATACAAGTCCTTGATCACCAAGTACGGTTGCACCTGCTTCTAACATAAAAATTCCATTTGTATCTCTAACAACTGCGGCAGTTAAACCAGCAGCAGTAGAACCTCTTCCAGAAGTATACAAACCTCGAGGAGCAACCCTAACACAAAATTTCAGCATTTCACTTTTTGCAGTACCAGGATCACCAACTAAGAATATGTTGATATCACCTCTAATCTTGCTTCCATCTTCCAATTCTCGTTGTGTAGAGCCAGCCATTAGCAACAAAATGGACTCCTTGATTATTTCATGACCTGTAATGTGAGGTGCATAGGAATCAATAAGTTGTTGATACAAATCAGGACTTTTCGATAAGGATTTAATCATTTTTTCATCTTCAGATGAAATTTCTTCTCGTTGTATTTTTCTTGATTTTTTATCTTTTTTACCACCACCCAAAAATTCTACATTATTTCCATCCAATCGTAATCGGTACAATGGACTACTGTTTTTTGATACACCGCTCATTTTCTCTTGTTCAATTCTTACTACTCCTGTAAGGACTACTCGGTCACCAGGGCGAGCATTATCTACTAAATCTTGTTTTACGGTCACATCCAGATAATGAGGTAATTGACCAGGCGGAAGGTCTTCGGGTAATTCTTGTAGACGTACAAATTGCACATCAATGAAACGACTAGATTCAGGCTCAACGCCAAGTTCTCTATGAGCACACTTTGGATTTGAACACTGTACAGGTGATGTTAAGGACAAACCATGTCCAAGAAGTACATCAGTTCTATGACCTTCGGGACAAACAAAAACTAATTCTTTTGCAAGAGGTTTTACTTCTGATGCTCTCAACACCATTCCGGAAACACTAGTTATTTTTCCAATGACTTCTGCATTAATTTGACGTAGACTTCGTTGGACAGGGTAATTTGCAATTCGCGCTCTAATTTCATGTTCAATTTTTTTTGCATATTTTGGAAAACGTTCTTGTAAGATCTCTTTGATCGCTCTTGAAAAGGCTTCCAGAATTGAATCAGGGTTTTCATGAAATACAGATTCAATGTCAGGATGTAATACGAGATCATTATAATCAACATTGATGAACTTAGATTTTGATGGCATCATATTGTCAATATCGTCAACATATCGAAAATTTCCTTTTTCATCTTTAAACTCTAGCAAAAATTTTTTTACATAGTCAGATAGTGCAGATTCGGTTTGTGTTTCAAGTGTCATTTCTTTTTACCCAATATTTGTTCTTTAAATGCAAGACTAGCATTATGTATCTGATTATAATATACTTCTTCTTCTACACTTAGTCTTGACGAAAGGTCAGAAGTGAGTTTGGATGAATCTGCTAATCTAACTATCTTACCCTGTCTTATTCTGACTAATTGATTCAACATACTTTCTGCTTTATCAAAATCAACGGTTTCAAGTTTTTTCAAGTATGCATTAAGTTTTATGTAAAAATGTTTTTCTAATGTTGCAAGTGAATCTTCATCTGCAATATCCTCTTTCACCTTTGCTTGTTTCAGTTCTTTAATCATATCTTGTTCATGTAGAATTACATGTTTTTCAGATTCCAAAATATTAGCAACCCATCTAGGAATATTCATCATTTCATTTTCTTTTCCTTCTATCTGTACACCAGATACATCCATCTTTAGGTCATGTTTGAATTCAACCTTAACGTCTTCTAGACCATATCCTATCGAATGAACTTTGATTACATCTTCTAATTCCAATATTGATCACACACCTTTCAGGGATTTATGGACAGCGATCGATCAATTTTCTCAACAATTAGCTTTGATCATTTGATCCTTCTAGGCATTTATTAATAACAAAATGAGTTTGCAACTATGACAATTTCAGATATTATGTGGGTTGAGAAGTATAGACCAAAGAAAATCTCCGAAGTAGTTAATCAAAAAGATATCAAAGGGAGCCTGTCAGCATTACTCAAAAATCAAGAAGAGATGCCTCATTTACTATTTTCAGGTTCTGCGGGAGTTGGAAAGACTACAATGGCATTATGTATTTCTAAAGAAATTTTGGGTGATAAATGGAAAGATTACACATTAGAGCTCAATGCATCTGATGAAAGAGGAATAAACATGGTAAGAGAACGTGTAAAAAAATTCTCGAGATTTGCAGGACTCGATACTGAGATTCCATTTAAGATAATAATTTTAGACGAAGCTGATGAGATGACCTCAGATGCTCAAACAGCATTGAGACGAATAATAGAAGATACTGCAAAATTTTGTAGATTTATTTTGATTGCAAATAATATTTCAAAAATTATTAATCCAATTCAAAGTAGATGTGCAATTTTCAAATTCTCACAAATTGATGAAAAAGAGATTACTACACATCTAAAGGCTGTATTAAAAAAAGAGAAAGGAAAGGCTGATGAGAAAGGTCTAAAGGAAATTGCAGAATATGCAGGAGGGGATCTAAGACATGCAATCAACTTGTTACAAACTGCTGCAAGTACAGGTGATATTTCTCAAGATAGTGTGAAGGCTGCTGCGGGATTAACAAAAACAAATGATGTGGATGATGTTTTGAAGTTAGCCGTTTCTGGAAAGATTCAAGATTCTAGAAATAAAATGATTGAATTAGTTAAAGTGTATGGAATGTCTGAATCAGACTTTCTCAAATATATCAATCAAGCATTATTTTCTACAAAATATGATAATTTAGAAGAATTATCACAGATTATAGCAAAATATGATTACAGAATTTTAGTTGGTTCTAATCCAGAGATTCAATTATCAGCAATGCTTGCAGAGTTAGGAAAGTTTTCTAAATAATTAAAAGCCCTCAGGTGGTTTTTGAACAAATACATTACAAACTAATGCATCGGTGTTCTCATCTCTATACTGAACATTACAAGAAACAAATTTACCCTTTAATGCACGCTCTAAATCTTCAGGAGTTGTTTCCTTGTATTCAGGATTTTCAGGATTATCAATTTTGGATATTATAATTTTTTCAATTCTTCCATACTGTTCCTGATTATCTTTTCTATAATGAGTCACATCTAATTCGAATGCATTTCCAGAAATACATCTTACAACCGGTCCTCCAATTCCATCACCCATGTATTATTACAGGATAGTAGTGATATAAATTTCAAAATGAAATTAAAATTTAAACGCCGAGAGAGGGATTTGAACCCCCGCGTTCTTGCGAACACAGGCTCTCAAGGCCCGCGCCCTACCAGGCTAGGCGACCTCGGCAAAAATTAGTGGTAAATACTGCTTAAAATTTGTAAGTATCTAAAAAAAGAAATCAAAATAAAGAATTTTATGATTATTTTTAATTTGAGGTATACTGATTCTCAGAACCAAATTATAATTTTATAAAATTTTATGCTGCTTTCTCGTGAGCTTCCAAATTGGATTGATCGACAAGAACTGCTTGTGGAGGACAAACTGAAACACATGCCATACAATAAATGCAATCGTGTTCTCGTATAGCGTCTGCCTTATCGGTATAATCAAGACGTTCTTCTTTCTCAGTTTGACCTGAACCAGCCCAATCACTTGTGTTCTTAATTGCATCTACTCCTGCTATGTCCTTATCAGTTCGATACCATTGAAATACTTGCACTGGACATGCTTCTATGCACGCGCCGTCTGCAACACAAACATCCCAATCATTTGCCACCATAGTTCCGGTAATACCAAGTTTTTCCATTTTTTCACCACGTTTTTCATAATCGGCTAATACCAATTCATTTTTTGATGCATCCCACTCATTTTGACCTTCACCTGCTTGTGATGGCCAAACCCAGTGGAAATTTCCGTCGCCATCACTTATCTTTCCTATAGGTTTCTTATCACCATGACAAAAGTCATCATTAATTGGCATAATTCTAAACCTTTGAAATATTATTTAAAGCTAGACAAAATTAGTAGTGACTAAACATAATTCATGAGAATTTTTGAAATATCTACGTTCATATCTTTTCATATTAAATTACATCATGGACATAATCAAATATGATATTTACAGTGGTCCAAATATAGGGATTTACAGTACAGTGAATGATGAATTTGTATTTTTACCAAGAGGTTTTGCAGATGGAAAATCTGAAAAATTATCAGAATACCTAGAAGTGAAACCATTAGAGATTTCAGTTGCAAATGCCAGAGTATTGGGAATTTTGATGGTAGTCAATAATCACGGTATAATCATACCAAGTACATGTTCAGAAGGAGAATTTAATCATATTAAGAAAAATACAGATCTGAACGTAGAGATTTTGGATGTCAAAAATAATGCACTTGGAAATATGATGAGTGTTAATGATAAGGGTGGAGTAGTTTCACCATTAATCCCAAAAGAAGATTTACAAAAAATACAAGATGTGTTAGACATAGAAGTAATGCAAAGTAAGATTGCAGGATTTCAGCAAGTAGGTGCAGTGATGGCTACATCAGAAAAAGGTACTATAGTACATCCAGAAACTGACGAGGAAGATATGAAAACCATTAATAATTTACTAGGAGGAAATATTGAAGCCGCAACGATTAATGGAGGAATACCATTTGTGTCATCAGGAATACTAGCAAATAACAATTCAGTAGTTGTGGGTTCATTGACAAATGGACCAGAAATAATGATGCTTACGAGAGCATTTCTACATTAAAATATTTTTAATGTGTTTTAATAATTCAGATATTAAAATTTGATTTTCATTTCTATCAGACATATTTCTAACAACAACCATATTGTTTGAAAATTCATCTGGACCTACAATAATAACAAGTTTAGAATTTGTAGATTGCTCCATTTGTTTTTTTAGTGCTCTACCAGAAAGATCAATATCGGTTGGGATAGAATTTTCTCTCAGTAAAGACGCAATTTTGATAGCATTTAATTTCATATCATCATTTACGTATAATACAGATATTCTATCATCTTGTATTTTGAATGTAGAATTTTGGTTTTCTAATGCCAACATAATTCGTTCAACACCTCCAGCAACTCCGGTTGCACCAAGATCATTTCTACCAAAAACAGATG
>JAOMAI010000028.1 GCA_028344155.1 Candidatus Nitrosopelagicus sp. | reverse complement strand
CCTACTTAACATTGGAATGTACTTTGTAGCACCGGCAGCAGTAATTGTTGTAATAAAAAAGAAACTTAGAAAATAAAATTATTTTTTCTTTGCAAGAGATGCCGCACCTAAAGTAATTCCAGCAATTCCTAATCCTATAGCAACAATTAACATAATACCACTCATTCCATTATCAATTTCAGTTTGTTCTTTTAATTCATTAATTGTTTCTTGTAATTCTCTAATATCACCACGTAAATCATTAATCTCACGTTCAAAGTCACCAGATTCAACAACAGTTGATTCAACTGGAGGGAATTGCAAAATCTCTTGTTCCTGTACCTTTAGTGGATGTAACGCTAAATTCACATTTTGTTCGTTAATTGTTCCAAGAAAGTTTAGTTGAGACCAACCAGAAAACGTAGGAGTGATTGCTGACTCATATTTTCCGGGAATGTCAGTTGGTTGTAATGGTAGAGTAATTGATTCTTCTTCAACAATTAATTTTATTTTCAAAGTTTTTTTCAAACCTTCAACTCCTGTATTAGAATTAAATGGTTGATCTGCTGCTTCTTTGCTCTTATCCATTAAACTAACATAAACAATAATTGCATTTGATTCGCCAGTTACAATCGGCTTATTCTTCCAATCAATCTCAATTCTATAATCACCAACAGAATCAGACTGATGTGCAAATGCAGCATTAAGGAATAAAGGAGATATCAAAAGTAAAGCAATTAGATGTGTTTTTTTCATAAATTATGGAATAATGGTTTGAATAAAAGTCAAAGTAGTACAATTTTCAATCATTTAGACTGAAAATTGGAGATCATTTTTATTATCAAAGTTCAAATTTTATCTAATGAATAACAAGACTGTAAGTTCCTTATTCGTTCTTTTTGCAATTGTTTCAATCGGAATGACTGCAGCACCTGGTGCATTTGCTGAACACAGCATGAATGCAACAGTAGAGAACGCAGCAGGTTCTTCAACCCCGGGATGTGAACCAGATTGTTTCATCCCAGCAACAGTTACCATTGGTGTGGGTGGAATGGTTACATTCGCTAACAATGATTCCGCAGCACACACATCTACAGCTGGTACTCCAGCAGATGGACCAAGTGGTGTATGGGACAGCTCATTAGTAATGATGGGAGCAGCATACACAACTCCAGCATTAGATGCAGGTGAATATCCTTACTTCTGCATGGTACATCCATGGATGGAAGGATTAGTAATTGTTGAAGAAGAAAGTCACGATGATCACGGTGATGAACATGGCGACGAACACGGCGACATGAAAGATCACGGTGAAATGGAAATGCAAACACTAACTGCAGCAGATATCTCAATTGATATCGCAGATGGTGCAAAAGCAGGTGAAAGAGTATCAATTGATGTTACAATTAGCGGTGAACACGTTAACTATGACATTGTTGCAACTCACGGTGGTGAAGAAATCCTAAATGAAAGTGGTAATCACTCACATACAGGAGAAGGTCAACACATTACATCAGCACTCGCAGCAGATGCATCTGATGATTTGCCAATTGACGTCACTGTAACATTCCAAGGATTTGGTGTACCAGGTGAAGAATTCACTGGCCCAATTGGATTAACCAGCGATGCTCAAGCAGTTCCAGAATTTGGTACAATAGCAGCCATGATTCTAGCAGTAGCAATTGTTTCAATAATTGCAGTATCTGCAAAATCAAGACTTAGCTTTATGCCAAGAATCTAGAAAAGACTTTTTTTTCTCTTTTTATTTTTATTTTCTTCTAAGCATTGCTATAACTGCTAGAATAACACCAGCAGCACCCAGTGATAAACCAAATACACCAAAGTTGTAAGCATTTTGAATGTCAACTCCACCTGCTGTAAGACTTACTTCACCAACATTTGATTTTATGTTAGAGACATCTTTTTGTAATGATGATAATGCATTTTTTACCGCACTAATTTCACCAGCAGAAGATGAACCGCTAACTGGTGGAAACGCAATAACTGATTGACTCTCAACATCTTCTATAGGGATTACAACATCAATTGGTAATCCATTTAGTTCACCTACCAATTTTACAGACATTGAACCTGTTTTAGTTGGTAAAATTTTTGCATAATAGTGACCAGGACGAGGATCAGAGTTGATGTCTAACTCTTTAGTTGCACCACCTGCAACTAGAGTTGCGGTCATACTTTTGAAAGCGCTATTTACTCCAATTCTTAGTCCTTCTTTTTCGCCAGATTCTGCAACCTCAATTACAATTTTGTTAGGTAAATTAACGACTGGAGGTTCATCTCCCCAACCTGCCTCAATCTCATATTGATCGATGTAAATGGTCGTGTGTGCAAATGCTGAAGACATTCCAAAACCTGAAATTAAAAGAATGCTTAGTAGGAGAAAAGATTTTTTCAACAAATATCATTTTCTTCATTACATTATTATCTTTACTAAGATGGTATAATTTTCAAATAGGCATTTCTTTAAATTATAAGTAAACGAATTTCATACAATTGAAAAAAATTTGGATTCTGCCTGTGCTAGTATTCTTTTTAGGATTTCCTTTAGCAAGCGCACACCCATTTTTGTTAGATTCTGAACCTGGACAAGGTCAAAATGCGCCAGCAGGAACCATCCAAATTATTACAAATTATTCCGAAGCAGTAGAGATTGGTTTTTCTGAATTAAAAGTATATGATGCAAATGGAAATCAAATTGATAACAGAGATACAGCATACAATGATGGAGAAACATCACTGATAATTACTACACAACCTCTTGAAGATGGAGTTTATACAATAACTAGCAAAGTTTTATCAAAAGTTGATGGTCATTTAGTTCAAGCAGCAATAGTATTTGGAGTTGGAGATGTAAAAATTGATTCAGCTTTATTAGAAAAACAAGAAACCTCAGAGAGTACATTCATTCCAGAATCAATTGCAAGATTTCCAGGATTGGTTGGACAAACAATAGTTTTAGGTGGAGTTATAGTTTCAATTACAATTTGGTCATCACAACAAACAAGATTTAGAGAAGTTTTTGCTGACATTAATGAACAATTCAAACTAAAATTTTCAAAAATTATCGGGTATGGAGTTATTGCAACCTTTGCATCAAATTTCATAATGCTAGGTGTTCAAACATGGAGATTAGAAACTTCTCCATTAGATGTTATTGGAACTACATTTGGTACAACATGGCTAATTCGAATGATTATCACAATAGTCATAATTGGACTTTGGTTCTGGATGGAAAGAAAAAAACAGATTACAATAAAAGGACAAATTCCGTTGTTAGTAGCATCATTAATTTTGATTGCAACTACTACAATGATGGGGCATGGTGCATCAACTGAATTAGAAGCTCCATGGATTTTAGATTACACTCACAATTTGTTATCATCAATATGGATTGGTGGATTAATATTTTTTGCATTTGTTGCATTACCAACAATTACAAAAACTGATAATTCAACAAAAGAAAAAATTGCGCTAAGTTTGATTCCAAGATTTTCAGGATTATTCATAATTGCAATCGGAATTTTAATCATAACAGGTCCAACTTTACTATGGTTCCTAGATGATAATGTAGCCTCACTCACTGACTCCACATATGGAAAATTGATTTTAATAAAAATTGGAATTGCTGCAGTAATGATTGCATTTGGTGGTTTGTATCAAGTCAAATTCTTAAAAAATATACACGATTTTGAGAAATTGAACATTTCGAAAAAAATTAGCAAGCCGTTAAAATTTGAAGCCGGGTTAGGAATTGCCTTACTAGCAGTTGTGGCACTTTTAGTAAATTCTTCATTACCTGCAGGAGAAATTCAATCAGCTGATGCGCTACAAGGAACGTTTGGATTTGAATCTACATTATTTTCTGAAAATGCAAAGTTTGATGTCAAAGTATTACCAGCAGGTATTGGATCAAATACAATTTCAGTTATAGTTTCATCATACGATAATAAACCACTTGCAGATATTTCTGGCGTAAAAATCAAAGTTTCAAATCCACAAAAAAATATTTCACCAATAGAAGCTGATGTTACAGAGAACATACAAGATTCAATTACAAAGTATTCAGGAGATGCAACATTTGGATTTGCAGGAAATTGGCAAATTGAGTTAGAAGCCCAAAGAACAGAAAACTCTAATGAAAATGCAATATTCAATCTTCAGATAAAACCATCATTAAATGATATTAGAACTGAGATTACTGAATATGATTTTCCGGCAGACGAGGTAGCACCGTTATTCCCAGTTTATGATGGAGAAAATATTTGGATTTCTGATGCACAAAAACCACGACTTTGGAAATTTTCAATAGAAGACGAACAATTTACACCATACACATTTGATGGATTAACAACAATTTTCATGGATATCGGTAAAGATGGTAAAATTTGGTTTACAGATACACCTAATTCAAAAATTGGCAGTTTTGATCCTAAAACAGAAAAATTTGAAACAATTCAATTACCACAATTCAATTTGGCTATAAAAAAATCATTGCCAACATCTGTAGCAGTTGATAATGATAATGATGTTTGGGTGGCAGTAATTGATCAATCATTATTGTTAGAGTATAATCAATCTACAAAAAAATTCAAAATAGTAAATACAATCACACCTGAAGCAGGTCCAACTGCAATTGAAATTGATAGTTCAAACAACGTGTGGTTTGCAGAATCACTAGTAGGAAAACTTGGAAAAATTGATGCAAATACAAAAGAGGTAACTGAATTTACCCCTCAAATAGAACCGATGGCAGAACCGTTTGCACTAATGATTGACAAAGAAGAAAATGTGTGGATTGCAGAACATATTGGTCCTGCAATAACAAAATTCAATCCAATTTTAGAAGACTTTGAACAAGTAAAAATTTCAAATCCAGATTCATTGCCATTTGGAATGGCCTTTGATAAATATGATAACATGTGGGTGGCACAACATGTGATAGACAGTTTAGTTGTGTATGATCAAAGCAGTAATCAAATTATTGAAATTGCTATACCAACTGAGGGCTCATTCACACAATTTGTTGTTGCAGACAATAATGGAGATATTTGGTTTGTAGAACAACGAGGAGGAAAACTTGGTAAAGTTTCAATCAGTGCAGTACCTAGTCAGATAGTAACAGTTCAAGAAGAAACATCTCAAAGTATAATGTATGTGGAATTAGTAGCTCCAATTATTGCAGCAGGAATTATTGCAACATCGTTATTTTATGTTAAGAGTATAAGAGATAAGAGAAAAATTGATGAGTTAATTTCCACTAAGTAAAATAAGAGTAAGAATAATTTTACAATATGAAGATCATATTAGGAATACTATTAGCTTTTTTTGTTACATTTTCAATTGGAACAGCATATGGTCATGGTGCAGGTATTGAAGCATCACCATTAATTTTTACAAATGATAGACAAGTCAAAGTTACAGTAGAATTACTTCCAGCCGATTTTTACAAATCAGATGAGAAAGTAATCAAGATTGATGCGTATGACCATACAAACCGTGAAACCATTACAAATGCTAGTTTCAAAGTTGAAATTTTCAATGACAATCAATTATTGTTAGATGAATGGTTTTACACACAAGATGGAAATTTAATTTTAAAAGTTGATCCAGATGTAATCGTAACAAGTAGGGATACTATTGAGATTTCTGGAGAGAAAAATGATTTTGGATTATGGGAGAAAACAGATACAACACCATTAATTGTAACTGGACCAATTTTTGATAAAGGTGGAATATACACATTCAATATTATACTTGATGCACAAGACGAGATTGGAATAATCAGTAATATTGAGTTTGAAGTACAAGTAAGCGTAACTGATGTATCATATTATCAAGAAAATACAGGGCAAAAAGATACAGAATTTAGAGTAAAATCATACTATGATAAAATTAGCAGTTTTGAGTATGATGCAAAGGAAAATGTTGCAAAGATTAGTTTTCCATTTGATTTTTCTGAAACAAACATTTCACATACAAATGTAATACATACAGAAATAATGTTTCCAAAAAATACACTAGAATTTCTTTCGCCAAATTATTCAGGGACAGGTAATGGTATAGAACTATTCAAATCATCTATATTTATCGACGATTATTCTGAAGAAGATAATCGTATAGTTCATTTTGTACTACTGCCAGATCATGTAAGACACATCAAGAATCAATTAAAAAAGATGGATGCAGATAGTTCATCCGTAGTATTACCTAATTCAATTGATTTAGTGCTCAATAAGGGAAAAGAAATAGAATTTCCATTACGGACCTTAACACTTAGTGAAGAATATCAAGTTGATTTATCATGGGATCCTAAAGTTATCATTCCTGGAGAGAAAGTCAAGTTCATCTATACATTCAGAGATACGACAGACTTGGGTCCAATTAGAAATTCTGATTACACATTTACAATATTACAAGATGGTAAAACAATTTTTTCTGAAGACAGATTTGCAAAGATTGGTGCAGACTTTACAGACTTTACATTTACAGAAGAACAAGTAGGGTTAACGGTCGCTAGATTTTCAAATATCTCAGGTAGTGGACAACAAACAGAATTTGCATTCGTAGTTGGCGGACAAACAGAATCAAAATCATCATCAGTTCCAGAGTGGGTGAAGAATAATGCTGGATGGTGGGCTGATGACCAGATACCAGACTCGGCATTCATTGATGGAATTGAATATTTGATCAAAGATGGAATTATTATTGTTCCAGTTATTGAAACTGAATCAATGGTTGAATCAAGTGTTC
>JAOMAI010000027.1 GCA_028344155.1 Candidatus Nitrosopelagicus sp. | reverse complement strand
GTTTGCAAGAATTGTTCCAATAATTTCTATTTCTTCAGTTCCTGCAGAAAGTGAAAATGATAGAGTTCTAGATTCATCGGTTTTTACTTCTTCAAATTCAATTTCATCCCCGTCAGATAAAATAAAGAAATCATCATCAGAGTATCCAAGTTTTGCATCAAAAAAGTCTCGTTGGAATGTTATAGTTACATCACCTTCAGATCCAGATACTTCGGTGTCAAAAATTAAGGATATAAAATCAAGGTCGGCAGTAGCTGATTTTAAAACTACATTATCTCCAGTATAAACAATATCATAATTGGTACTATCAATTTCAGTTGAAACAGTGTCAGCAAATGCTGATGGAATCATAAATGAAAAAATAAGTGCGGTTATGTATACAGTCTTTAGTTTCAATCCTAAGTAACGCCTCTAAGGATTTGTATTATCTTTTCTGCTATAACATTTGCAGCTAAAGACTGAGCTTCTTTTGTCTGAGCGCCCATGTGAGGCGTAGAAATGAAGTTTGGCAGGGTTGCAAGATTGTTTGAAGTGGCTGGTTCAACTTCAAATACATCCAATGCCGCACCACCTAGTTTTCCATCCTTTAGAAATTCATATAGTGCTTCTTCGTCAATTACACCACCTCTAGAAGTATTGATTATACGAGAAGTGTTTTTCATTGTAGTCATTTTTTCGGCATTAATCAAATGTTTAGTACTATCCAATAATGGTACATGTAATGATACATAATCAGAGCTTGCAAGAAGAGTTCCAAGATCTGCTTTCATCAGTCCAACCTCTTTTGAAAATTCTTCATCTATTGGGACAACATCATATCCAATAATGTTCATATTTAATGCCCTAGCGAGACGTCCAAGTCTTTTTCCAATATTTCCTAATCCAACAATTCCTAAATATTTTCCACGTAATTCAGTACCCATCAATTCTTTTTTAATCCAATTTCCATTTCTTACTTCTCTATCAGCGCGTGGAATTTCTCTTGCTAATGACAACATTAAACCAATAACTAATTCTGCAACTGCATTCATTGCACCTTCAACTGCATTAATGACACGAATATTTTTTTCTTTAGCAGCTGTTTGATCAATATTATCTAAACCAACACCAACTCTTGCTATAATTTGACATTTGGTTGCTTTGTCAATCATATCTTTGGTAATTTTTGTTCTACTTCTAACTATGACGACTTCAAAATTTTCAATTTTTTCTTGAATTTGTTCAGGAGTAATTTCTGGCTCATAAGTAATTTGTAATCCATTTTTTTCTAGAATTTCATTTAATACAGGATTTACTTGATCACATATCAAAACGGATTGATTCATACTCATGCAAAAAGCCTGAATTCATTTAATATAATGATTTTGAAAGTAGAGAATTACTAAAATTATCTAGTCACCATAAAGAAGTATGCAATTTGATATCGCTCAAATTATTCCAATTGTGTGTATTATAGCAGCAGTAGGAATTTTTGTAGGTACCAGAATTTGGATTATGTTCAGATAAATCAATATATTTTTGAACACAGAAATTATGAAGCTAAAAGTCACTAGTTCAAGATAAAAGGAAAAGAAGGAAAATGGGTTTTAGTTTATCCTTGTGCTGCAGCAATTACTGCAGGGATTACTTCCCATAGTGGTAAAGCGCCGTTTTCAATAGCTGCGTTTGCAACATCATCAGTACATAAACAATGTACGTTCAATGCTGGATGAGATATTGTATCTTTACCAGCTGGTGGAACTGCATCGTGTGGGTTACCTAAGACACCTGCATATGAACCTGCATCGACTGCACCTTGAACTACGCCAAGTGCGGTTGCGGATTCATTAACTGGGTCTAATGGAAGACCTGCAACGAAGATAGTTGCTGCACCACTATAGATAGCTGCATAATCATGGTTTACTGCTGCATAAATGCCTGGTTCATCAAATACGACATCTACAATCATATTTTGTGAGCCACCGAGTAGCCATGTTTCAGTACCTTGTGCTTGAACTCTGTTTGCTTGTGTTACTCTGTCGAGGATTTCACCGACTATGTGCCAATAGACTGGCTCGTTACCTTGATTTTCAATGAAAATACGAACGTGCTCATCTGTTGGTACGAAGAGTAGTTGTGATTGATATTGTTTTAAGTCCATAGAATTCCATGGTTGTGCTAAGAAGATGTTCTTGTTTGCATCACCGAACATGAGTAAGTTATGAATTCCGTTTGGAACATAACCAAATGCTTGTCCGTTAACGACAGTTTGTGATGTTGAGTGACTCATCATCTTTCCCATGTCGTAAGTACCAGCGTCAGTTAAGTACAACTGGTTGTATTGCAATTGGAACTCTAGTGCATCAGCATCATAGAATTTTTTGTCCTTTACAACTTCACCGCCTTGTAGTGCTGTTTTTTCCACCATTAGTCTTTTGTAACCATCGAGTGGGTCAACAATGGTGATACCATACATACCAGATAGTACGTGTTGGTCCATTGCTGCAATGTTAACACCAGAGCAGTGATATTTGAAAACACCTGGAACTTCAGCAATAAAGCAGTATTCACCAGTTTCACCGATGTTTACTGCACCCATGTAAGGTTTTGATGACATTTGTGATGCATGCATGTCGTTTCCGTGTTGAGTTACCTCATCACCTGGAATTGTCAATGTCATGTGGACAACGTCACCTTGTGTAACTCTTAGTGTTGGTCCTGGGACTTGTTCACTAAAAGTCATTGCACTGTAGGTACTTCCGGTCATTGTTGGAAGATCAACGCTTACACCAGTAAGGTCAAAGTTTACTACAGGTCGACCTGAGTCTAATAGGTCAGAACATGGGCCTGCTGCATATGCTTCAGGCATTACAAGCTCTAATCCGCCCATGGCTGCTACTTTTGCAAGTGGAGATGTCTCTACTTCCATTGTAGAACCGCCGTTTAGTGGGGCAGTAAAAGAACTTCCGAATAGTGCGCCTCCCATAACTGCGATTGCAGCTACGGTCATAATAGTACTAATACGTCTATTCATGTTCTTCGATGCTTGAACTAGATTATATAAAACATTCTCGTTTTTGATAAATCCACTAATCATTCTGAGATCTTAAAATTTAGAATTATACGAATACTATATTATCAAAAAAGGCATATCAGATTAAAAATTCAGTTTTTATTCTTGGATGTTTTAGAGAATGTGTTGAAGTACCGATCAGACACAGATTCTCTAGGTCCAGTAAAAATACCTGCTGACGCATATTATGGACCATTTACCGGAAGGGCAATCAAGCAGTATAATGTAACAGGTAATCCATCTCATCGAAATTTGATTAAGTCATTTGTTATGATAAAACGCTCAGCGGCAGTTGCAAATATGAAAACAAAGGTGATTAATAAAAAACAAGGAACCGCAATAGTCAAGGCTTGTGATAAAATTCTTTCAGGAAAATATATTGATCAGTTTGTTGTAGATATGATAAACTCAGGTGCAGGTACTGCATTCAATATGAATTCTAATGAAGTAATTACAAATGTTGCATTGAAAGGTTTAGGTAAAAAGCAAGGTCAGTATGAATTTCTCCATCCAAATGATCATGTAAACATGTCTCAATCAAGTAATGATACATATCCTACTGCAATGCACATGGCAATGCTATTTTCATTTAAAGAAATGATTCCTGCAATTGATAAATTAATAAAAACAATTAATAAAAAAGCAAAACAATTTTCTAAATATAAAAAACTTGGACGTACACATTTGATGGATGCCCTTCCAGTTACACTTGGAAGTGAGTTTGCAGCTTATGCAACTTCATTAACTAACGCAAGAGATCAAATCATATTATCACAAAAAGAATTGGAACAAGTTGCATTAGGTGGTACCGCAGTAGGTAGTGGCGCAAATACACCTAAAGGTTATAGAAAAGTAGTAATCATTGAATTAAGTAAGATATCAAAATTATCTCTCAAGCCACAAAAAGATATGCAGTATGCATTACAAAGTAAATTTCCAGTAGCAAATGCATCATCTGCATTGAAAAATTTTGCAATAGAATTAGGTAAAGTTTCTAACGATGTCAGATTGATGGCGTCAGGACCAATTGCAGGATTAGCAGAACTAGGAATACCAGCAGTTCATGCAGGTTCATCAATTATGCCAGGAAAGGTAAATCCATCTTTAGCTGAATGTATGAATATGATTTGTTTTAGTGTGATAGGAAATGATACTACAGTTTCATTTGCAGCACAAGCAGGTCAGTTTGAACTTAATGTAATGTTGCCAGGAATGTTAAAGGCAGTCTTAGATTCTACAGATATGCTAACAAACTTTTTGCCAATATTTTCTGCAAATCTAATTGATGGTTTAACCGCTAATCAAAGTAAACTTAGAGAAAATATTGAAAATAGTCCAGTAATTGTTACACTGCTTACACCAAAAATTGGATATCTAAAGTCTGCAGACTTGTTCAAAGAATCACTCAAGACAGGTAAAACAATTAGAGAATTAGTTGTTTCAAAGAAGTTGATGACAAATAAAGAAGTCAGTTTGTTGTTAAGTTAAGATGGCAAAAATTTTCGTAGAGGCTTATGGCTGCTCTGCTAGTTATTCAGACTCTGAAATGATTTCAGGTTTAATTGTTAATGGAGGACATACTTTAGCAGAAAATTCAGAGGATTCAGATCTCAATGTTATCGTTACTTGTTCAGTAAAAGATGCCACGGCAGACAAAATGATTCGTAAAATTATGGATTCTAGTTCAAAACCACTTGTCGTTGCAGGATGTTTACCAAAAGCAGAAAAAACCAAAGTAGAGAAATTTGCAGAGAATGCAAGTTTACTAGGCCCAAATTCAATTGGCAAAACGCTACAAGTTATTCAATCTACGCTTGATGGAAAGAAAACTATTGCTTTAGAAGATTCAGATATTTCAAAGGTAGGATTGCCAAAAATTCGTCTAAATCCAGCAGTAGGAATTGTTGAGATTGCAAGTGGGTGTATGAGTGAATGTACATTTTGCCAGACAAAGATATCAAAAGGAGATTTACAAAGTTATAGAGTAGGAGATATCGTAAGACAAGTTAAGACAGAATTATCAGAGGGATGTTGCGAAGTATGGCTCACATCAACAGATAACGGATGTTATGGTTTTGATATTAATTCAGATTTACCAGAATTAGTAAATACAGTCTCAGAGATTCCAGAGAAATTCTTTATGAGAGTAGGGATGATGAATCCTATGTACATGCCAAGAATCCGTGAGGGATTACTAAAGTCATTTGAAAGTAGTAAAGTGTTCAAATTTTTACATGTTCCAGTTCAGAGTGGAAGCGATAAAGTTCTAAATGATATGAAAAGAGGACATACCGCTAAAACTTTCAGAGATGTTGCACAGCAATTTAGAAAAAAGTTTGGTAAATTTACAATTTCAACAGATATCATAGTTGGATTTCCAACGGAAACTGAAGAAGATTTTCAAATGACAATGAAATTATTAGAAGAGACAAGACCCGATATTGGTAATTTATCAAGATACAGTCCAAGACCAGGAACAGATGCAGCAGAAATGACACAAATTGACATGAAAGAAATGAAGAGAAGAAGTAAATTGGCATATGAATTAATCTGTAAAATTTCAAAAGAAAATAATGAAAAATGGATTGGATGGAAAGGAGAAGCAGTTTTTGATGAAGAGTTTAAGGACCAAAAAAGAGGTAGGAACTTTGCATACAAGCCAATATTTGTAAATGAAGAGCCTAAAATCGGCGACATTAGAACAGTAGAAATTACTGATGCCACAGTTCACAGCCTAATTGGGAAGATAATCAGGTAAGGGACTCAAGAATTTTAGATCGGAATTATAATCAAAACTAAGTAAAGAGTTTTTTATCAGAAATTGCGATACTGTACATGACTTTTGAAGTTAAAGAGCCAGTACTCGTAATAGGACTAGGAGGAGCAGGCATAAAATTAGCCTCAGAAATGAGAGAAGTTCTAGGCGCAGATTCATTAAAAATTAGTCAAGATAAAAAAGACATTTCAGAACATAATTCAATCCATATTTCAACAAAATCAATCATAAATCCATCAGTTCAATTGATTAGAGGTTGTGCTATGGAACAAAGTGAAAAAATTGCCGAACATATGAGCACATATGAGACAGTCATCATTATGGCAAACCTTGCAGGAAAATCAGGAGCCGCATTAGCCCCAGTAGTATCCTCAATTTGTAAAGAACAAAACAAAAATGTTCTATCATTTGCAATAATGCCATTCAAATTTGAGAAAAATAGAATTTTCCAATCCGGAATCTCATTGAAGAGATTGAAAATGAATTCAGATTCAACAATAATTATAGATAATGATGCAATATTGGACAGTAATCCAGACTTTACTATAGAAAAATGCTATGATGTAACAAATAATGCAATCAAATGTCTTGCAACATCAATCAAATCATCATCATTAACAGATGATACAAATATCATGTCGACATCACGTAGTACAGAAAATATTGAAGATTCAGTAAAAGATTCAATTAAAATGTTATACGAAGATGCACCACCAAACAGCATTAAACGTTCAATGCTGTATGTTTACGGTGCAGATAAGATTCCAGTAGGAGTAATCAATTCAATTTCAAACATACTAGGAGGTATTTTTGATGAAGAAAACTCTCAAGTGGACATGTCAACATCAGGTAACACAAATGTCGTTTTGTTAAGTGCAATTGCAGGTGAAACACGCTTTGATAAATATGACCCATTAGGAATTATTTCAAAAGAAAAAACAATAGACTGGGATGAACCAGAAACTAGTTTTAACTGT
>JAOMAI010000026.1 GCA_028344155.1 Candidatus Nitrosopelagicus sp. | reverse complement strand
CCAGTTCTCATCCGTCTCATTTCCAACTAGAATTGCACAAGACTCGTATGGTTTTTCTGATTCTGCATACTTTGCTAGTTCTTGTTTATCCTTATCTGATAAAATAATAGATTTATTCACTATTGTTATTCTACGGACTCTTCTATAATTATTGTTGAGACCATCCATGGGTGTACAATACACATGTATTCGTATGTTCCAAGGTCTAACTTGTTAGTATCTAGTTTGTAAGTTTCTCCTGCATTTAGTAGTCCTGTATCAAATGTTTCACCAAAGTCTACTGAACTTGTAGCAGTGTGTGACATTGCATCATCGTTCACCCATTCAATAATGTGACCTTGTGAAACTACTGCTTCATCTGGTTCATAGTCTGGAGCGCCTTGTACATCTGATCCTGCTAACATTGAAATTATGAATATTGGTCCTTCTGGAATTGCTTCTTCTACAGCTTCTTCTACTTCAGTAACTTCTGATGCAACCATGTAAGGGTCTGGTCCTACAAATCCAAATGCCATGTAAAGTCCGATTCCTGTTCCAAATGCTAAAACAAAGATTACTCCGACAGGTTTTGCATAAACTGGCATTTTCATTGCAAAGTATGAAATTACAATTGCTGGAATTGCAATCATAATTAATATTCCTGCAAATAATGGCAATGTTGAATTTTCTGTCATTGTAGTTGCAAATGTTCCAAATCCCAGTGAAATTGAGATGATTGCTAGTACGGTTGCTTTGGTACGATTTGATGTTGAAATTCCTCCTTCCAAAAGACCTGCTGTTAAAATTATTAATCCAAACATGAAGAGTAATCCGGTTAATGCATGCATTCCATCAATGAATGTGTGGGCAATTCCTGAATATGATGTGATAAGTCCCACAAGACCGATTGCGGTTAATCCTCCACCTGGCATTATTAGATCCCAATTACTCAATTCTGCTTTGATGCTTTCAGAGTATTATTTTATCCTTATGTAACAAAGAAGATCGTCTATTAGAAGGGAATAAATTCGATACAACAAAAATATGAGTATATTGGGAATAAAAGAAATAATTGAAATTTCAAAACCAAGAATTGTCGTTCTTCTTGTAATTACAGCTGTTACATCTATGTATGCTGCAAGTAAATTGATTGGACCTGAATTGGACACTTGGGGATTAATTCATATCATTATTGCAGGAGGTTTAGCATCAGCTGGCTCAAGTGCATTGAATCACTACTATGACCGTGACATTGATCCATTAATGGAAAGAACCAGTACTAGGCCGATACCATCTGGAAGAATAAAACCGAACTCTGTTTTGATTTACGGTTTGACGGTAAGTGTAATTTCTGTTGTATACGGTGCATTAGCTTTGAATTACATCTCAGCATTTTTCATTGCACTTGGAATATTCTTCTATGTGATAATTTACACAGCATGGCTAAAGAGATTAAATTCTTCAAACATTGTGATTGGTGGATTTGCCGGAAGTGCAGCTTCTATGGCCGGATGGTCTGCAGCCACAGGCTCTATGGATATTCTAGGATTTTTAATTGGATTTCTTGTATTCGTTTGGACTCCATCTCACTTTTGGTGTCTAGCAATGAAAATGAAGGATGAATATTCCGCAGCCAAAGTTCCAATGCTTCCAGTTTTAATTGGAATGCAAAAAACATCAAAATACATTTTGATTAATACATTGATTCTACTTCCATACTCGTTAATGCTCTATGCATTTGGTATGGGTCTTGTTTATACTGCAATTGCAGCTGCTTCTGGTGGTCTAATGCTTGTATATCATTACAAGTTAACGAAAGAACCAACATCTGACTTTGCATGGAAAGCATACAAAGTCACTGCTCCATATTTGACAATAATTTTCTTAGCTGTTGCATTAGATGCTGCATTTAATTTCAGGTTTTAATAATTTTAAGAGTTAGGAAAACTGGCTTCGTAGTCTTTTTCTTGTGTTTCTTTTATCTGCTCTTCGTAGGCATCTTCTTCAACTTTTTCTGTAACTGCTTGAATTCTTCTATTATCTTTTGTTACCCATGCTACATTGATCAATCCCATTATCTCTAAATCTAGTAACACTTTGTTGAATTTACCTTCGGTGATGACTGTGCCATCTTTTGTAAGAGCCTTTTCTAATTCCTTATCGGTATAGTTTTCTTTTTGCTTGATTATTTCTAATACATGATTTCTTATTGGAATTGTCATATCAAATCTAACCGTAAAACGTTTTGTCTGCCTCTCGTGGTATAATGCTTGATGCACCTTCTTTAATCTTCTCATACCATGATTCTACTTCTTTTGTTATAGATGGTCTAATCTTTTTTAATCCTGCAGCAAAGTCTTTACTTGAAATTTCTTTAGAATTATTTTGCATTGCTTCAACTGCTGCTTCTCTGCATAATGATGCCAAATCTGCCCCTGAATAACTCTGCGTAGCAACTGAAATCTCATGTAAATCTACATCTTTTGATAATGGCATTCCATCTGTCAATATTTTGATTATTTCTAAACGACCTTTTTCATCTGGTGGACTAACAAAGACGTTCAAGTCTAATCTACCTGTTCGTAACATAGAGTTATCAATCAAATCTGGTCTGTTTGTTATTCCTATGATTACCACTCTAGATGTTGTTCCTTCTTCCATCTCTGTTAACATTTGACTGAGTATATTTTCGCCAATTCCCCCACCTTCTTCCCCATTTTTCATTTTCGCCAATGAATCCAGTTCATCAAAAATTATTACACATGGTGATGATGCTTTTGCTTTTCTGAAAATTTCTCGTATTGCTTTCTCTGATTCTCCAACCCATTTTGATAATATCTCTGGTCCTCTAACAAGAATCATATTTCCTCCACTTTCGGTAGCTAACGCTCTTGCCAAAATGGTCTTACCACATCCTGGTGGTCCATACAATAATGCACCTCTAGGTGGCTTTATCCCCATCTTACTAAATTTCTCGGGATCATTCATTGCAACTATCAAGTTATCTTGAAGAACATGTTTTGATTCTTCTAATCCTCCTACATCTTCCCAGTAAACTTTCGAGCGTTCTACATAGAATTCTCTCATCGCTGTAGGGATTATTCCATGCATGGCATCATAAAAGTCGATTATTTTCACTTCCATTGATTGAAGAACTTTGGCTGGAATTTTTTCTGTTTCTAAATCAATTTCTGGTAAATATCTTCGAATTGATCTTATTGCTGCTTCTCTACACAATGATTTCATATCTGCACCTGTATAGCCATGTAATTCTGCTGCAAGACTTTTCAAGTTAACATCATCTGCAATAGGCATTCCTCTAGTGTGAATTTGCATAACCTCTAATCTGCCATCTGCGTTTGGAACTGAAATCTCCATCTCTCTATCAAATCTTCCTGGTCTTCTTAATGCAGGGTCTACGCTGTCTGGTCTATTTGTTGCACCAAGTACTACCACGTTTCCTCTATCTGTTAATCCATCCATTAATGCAAGTAATTGCGCAACAACTCTTTTTTCTACATCTCCGTATGCCTCTTCTCTTTTTGGTGCGATTGCATCAATTTCATCAATGAAAATTATACTTGGCGAATTCTCTTTTGCTTCTTTGAAAATATCTCTTAATTTTGCTTCTGTTTCGCCATAATACTTGTTCATAATTTCTGGACCGTTAATTGATAACATTCTTGCTTCTGATTCGCTTGCAAGAACTTTTGCAAGTAATGTCTTACCACATCCAGGTGGACCATACAACAATACTCCGCTATGTGGCTCAATTCCAAGTCTCACAAATAATTCTGGATGTCTTAATGGAAGTTCCACTATTTCTCGCATTATCTTTATTTCTTCTTGCAATCCTCCAACTTCTTCGTAAGTTATCCGTGATTTTTTATCTTCAGATGCTTCTGATAGAATTGTTAGAGTGGTGGTACGTTCAATGCGTACTATTCCTTTAGGGGAAATTTTTTCTATCTTAAAGTCCATTGCATTTCCAAGAATCATTACTGAAATTTCATCAGATTGACTTAACGGTAATCCTTTCAATCTATTTTTTACAAAATCAGTAAATTCTTTGTCAACTGTTACCTGATCTGCAATTGGAGTTAATGTAACTGATTTTGCAGGTTTTGTTATTATTTTCTTAATCTCAACTACGTCGCTTAATGCAACTCCTAGATTTTTTCTTGTTTGACCATCAATTCTTATTGTATCTGGATATTTCTCATCCTCATCAGTTGGCCAAACTATGGCACATGTTGATTTTTTTGAATTAATTTGAATTACATCACCTGGTGTTACCTGAAGGTAATCCATTGCATCTGGACCAATTCGAGCTCTTTTTTTTCCAATATCTCTTTGTTTTGCTTCTCCCACTCTCATTTGTAGTGGGTCGACATTTCGAGTCAACTAAACTCCTATTTCATGTCAACTGACATGCGGCTCATATTCAGCACTTCAAACTCACTAACGCCTTCAACAGATTTGACAGAATTTTCTAATGATTCCATCTTACCTTCGGCATCTTCTAAAGTGAATTCTGCTTTGATAAACTCTAATCCAAAAGCTAATGGCTCTTTTGTATGTCTACGTAATTCAATCTCATCTTTTAGATTTGATTTTATTCCTTCAACTAATTTATCTAAATCTACTTCGGTTCCGGTAGGAAGTATTTTTACAATTAAAAGTAATTGAGCCATTTCTATGGTCCCGAAAAGCCGCATGATTTGCATGTATATGGTGCTGCGGCTTCTCTACAACTTCCACATCTCCAAATTAATTCGTTATTACACTCTGGACAATTGAATTTAACATTCTTGTCACCTGGCATGATATGTCTACTACAACCATTGCATACCGGTAATGTAATACTTGAAGACATACTAAAATTCGCTTTATTAGGAATTTATACCTTCCTTGAAATTTTATGCTTTATTTTGAACAAGTCTCTTGATTTCTCCTCCAATCAATGCTTGCATTGTATTGAAAGAACCTCTCATTCCCAGTAATCTGAGAATTGAACTTGTATGGAAATCAAAGTCTTCTTTGTTTGAGATATCTTCTTCAATTTCGGGTGTAATGGAATTAAACAATTTATTTACTGTTCCGTTATCTAATCTTGCAAGTATTTTTCTAGCAAGATTTTGCTTCTCAAACTCTTTTCCAAATTTCTCTTTCCATTCTTTCTCATAATTCATCAATGATGAGGAATCGCCTGTTTCAATTGCTTGTGAAATTGCTTTACCTGCCATAATCCCTGCCATTCCACATGAGAAAATACCTCCTGCAGTTGTAGGTTTTGCTTGTCCTGCAGCATCACCAACTATCATTGTATTGTCCTCAACAAAATTCTTTATTGGCCCTTTAATCCAGATTGGTGCAAATATTTTTCTAATTGTTGAAAAATTACCTTTAGATTTTAGAAATTCATCCATTCGTCCCAATGTGTTAATTCCTTTACCTGAAACTCCTACTTTACCTACTCCTTTTCCTGAAGGAATTATCCATGCAAAAAATTCTGGATATTTCTCTTGATCAAAATATACTTCTACCTGACCTTCTTTAATCCAATCTGCGTAAACTTCGTATTGTGCAGTTAGTAATATTCCGTCTCTATCTTTGTTGGCTAATCTTGAAACTCCCCTGCAATCTATAAAAAATTTGCATTCTACATTTCCATTTGAAGTTCTTATGATATTACCATTTTTTTCTTGGAAACTAGTTTTTACTGAAATTTCAGCACCGTTATCTCTTGCTTGTCTTGCTGCTTGTTTATCTAATTCTCTTCTGTTTATGACTATGATTTTTTGTCTTTTTGAATTAATTGTAATCTCTTTTCCCTCGGGAGAAAAAATCTTTGCACATTCTACTTTACTATCAAATGTTTTTGGTGACGGTTCAATTCCTAATTCTTTTAATGCATTTTCACTAACTAATCCTCCGCAATGTTCTGGACTCCCCACTTCGAACCCTTCTTCTAAAACTAAAACCGAATGACCTTTTTTTGCAATTTCTCTTGCAGCTAAAAGTCCCGAAATACTTCCTCCAGCTACTATCGCATCATACATGTATGGTTTGTATCTTTATTTGGTATTTGAATTGTAACGTTTATCATCAACTTCTATAATTATTTCATATGACTGATATCAAACAGGTTATTGCGGTTAGAACTGATCTTGGAATGGGAAAAGGTAAGATTGCAGCACAAGTTGGTCATGCATGCGTTATGGGTGCAGAACATGTTAGAAAATCACATCCTGAATGGTTTCAAACTTGGTGGGGTGGACAAGAGAAAGTTATTGTAAAAGTTTCTGGAATAAAGGAATTAGATGAAGTCAAAAAGGGTGCAATTGAGTTAGGTCTTCCGTGGTCTGAAATAACTGATGCTGGTCATACACAAATTGCACCAGGAACAACAACTTGCATATCTGTTGGACCTGCTCCAGAAAATTTAATCGATAAAGTTACTGGAGATTTATCGTTACTTTAAGAATCAGATATAACAAGCTCTAATTTTGAAAAGTTGTGAAGCAAAAAACAAAAGGCATTCTTGCATTCGCATTTTTGGGTGGTATTTTATTAACATCCACTGTATTATTTGCAATTGCTCCTCCAGCAGCTACAATGTCTATGGAAGAAAAAGAAGTTCTAGATAGATTTGATTTTATGATGAATGCGTGTGTAGAACGTACATCTGATTTGGAAAATAATGAACAAGCTCTTGCTGCATGTCAGGAAGTTGCAACTCAAGACCGTGATTCTTTACTATGTGATGTTGGACAAAAAATTGGTGAACAGATGTTAATTGACAACTATTGTACTGAACTTAGTGTAACAAAGACTGGAACTCCTATGGATAATTTCCCTGATGATCAACGTGCAACTTTTTGTGGAGGCAGTGAAGCAAAATCAACATCTTATGTACAGGAATATAAAATTCCAACTTTATGTACACAACCGCTTGCAATTAAAGTTGCACCTGATGGAAATGTATGGTTTGTTGAATCAAATGTAGGTCAAATTGCAAAATTTGATCCTATATCTGAAAAATTCACTGAATTTGAAAATGATTTGTGGCCAGAAGGTGCACGTACTATGTCTTGGGGTATGGATTATTCTTCTGATGGTACAATGTGGTATACTGATGGAAGTTTTGACACTCTTTGGCGTTTTGACACAATTGCTGAAACATATGATGCGGTATCATTCCCTCCTTCTGAAGATGGTTCGTTACCTCAAAAACTTGCTATACGCGGTTCAAATATTATAGTAAATGACTTCACTGGAAGTAAAATTACCTTCTTTGATTTAGCTCAAAACATTGATGACCTTACATATTCTAGTATCGTAGCACCAATCCCTAATTCATTTACCGGTGATTTTGGAGTTGATTCAAAAAATAATTTATGGTATACAAATTGGGTTCCTGAAACTACTGGATTATTATTAAAATTCAATATTGAACAATACAAACAAGATTCCTATTTGGCAAGTACTGGAATTGATATTTCACTTGAAAATTATTTTGATGTATATGACTTTCCAGATGATCTTAATACTGCAAATGGATTATCTGTAGATGAAAATGATAATGTTTGGATCGTAGATACTTCTAGTAGTTTCTTTTTCAAATTTGATCCTAATGAAGAAACATTTACAAAATTTGTTACCTCAACACCTCAAAAATCTGCATATGGGAACTCAACTGGAATAATAAAAACACCAATTTCTAGACCCTATTGGACTGAAACTGATATGAACGGAAATCTCATTTTCAATGAACAAACATCTAATCAACTTGCAGTCTTTGATATTGATAATGAACGACTAATAGAATACATGGTACCATCTAAAAATCCTAACTGGGCAGACTGTGAAGATAAATCTAAATCAAATTGTGGTGTTGCACAAATTTTCGGCTTTGATGTGATAGATGATAAGATTTGGTTTACAGAATGGGCAGAAAATAAAATTGGTGTGGTTGATACTGGAAAATCTCTTCCATTTACCGTAAATACCAATGTTGAATCTATAACCCTCAAAAAAGGTGAAACAGAAACAATTACTTTGAGTATTAATCCATCATCGTCAAATCTTGGAGATATTAATTTCAATTCTTCTCATACTGCATCTGCTGTTACAAAATCATCTGATCTTTTAATTTCACATAACTTCAATAATTCTAATGAAATTATTGTATCCATCACTGCAAGTCAAATTGCATTATCTGGAGATTACAAATTACTTTTAGGAGTTTTTAACTCTGAGGTAAACGTATCAAAATACGTTGATATCATTATTGAACCGTGATCCCACAAATTGATAAAGAGATAGGACTCTCTGTTTATACTACAAAATCTATACCTATTTCTGGAATAATCAAAAAAAATGAAAATGATTTTTTGGTGAAAGAGGTTTTATCTCAAAAAGCCATTGACTCATTTGATAATTTGGATGGGCATGCTGTTTACTTGTTAAAAAAATCTGGAATTGATACAAATCATGCATTATTTGATATTGAAAAACGCTATGGACTTGTCTTAAAATCACTTGGTTTGAAAGACGCAAATGCAAAAACAGAACAGTACGTTTACACCTACAAAAAAATAAATTCTCTGGAAGAATATACTGGCCAAAAATATTCTGCTCAAAGACTTGGATTTGTAGAAAAACCAATATCAAAAAAAGATATGTTAGGAAATCATTTTGAAATTAAGGTATCTGATCTGAATGAACCATTACCATCATTTACAGGTAATGAAAACATTCTTAATTTTTTTGGATATCAAAGATTTGGTTCAAAACGACCAATAACGCATCTAGTTGGAAAATC
>JAOMAI010000025.1 GCA_028344155.1 Candidatus Nitrosopelagicus sp. | reverse complement strand
AATTAATGAAACAATCAAATTTAATCAAAAAGAGTCATAATTGTTGGCTGTAAGACCATGCATGCCTAAGCTCATGTATGGCCTGCTGACGGTTAGTTCAAAATTAGGCTATTTACGCTTGAATCAAGTATTTTATACGTAAAATTAATCATTAGAAATAGATCGGTTTCTATACTAGTGATAATCAAAAAAAAATATGGTAAAGTACGTATGTAAAAGCTGTAAGACAGAATGTGACGATATTACAGAACACATGTTAAAAGTTCATAAATTCTCAAAATGGATTATGGAACTACAACTTAAAACAAATCCAAATACATACAAAAATTGTTTTGAGAAAAAAGCTTAGAATTGTAATATAAAATGTTGTAACTTAATTCTTTCATTTTATTCTTATATCTAATTATTTGTGTTAGATTTTAATTCATTTGAAATTAGTTGTAAATATGGATAATGAAATTTGGGATGATATGGCCAGGGATTATGATAAGAGTGTAGAAGATAATCAAGATGCAATAATTGTCAACTATATTAAAAAAGAAATTGAAATTCTCACAACCTTATGTAACAGAGTTTATGATTCAAACAAAAATTGTTCAATCATCGATATGGGTGCAGGAACCGGACGAGTGATATTTGCACTAGATGAAAAATTACAAGGAAATTCCATCAAATTCTACGGAGTAGAAGTATCAGAACCAATGCTAAATTATGCAAATCAAAAAAAACAAAATCATGAAGGTATTTCCAAGATTGAATTTTTAAAATTTGATCTAACAAACGTGAATTTATCAGAATATTTTCAATCCGGTGAGACAAATATTGTAATGTGCTTATACAATACACTGGGGGTAATTTCGTCAGATAAACGACAAAAATTCATTGACAATATGAAAAAAATAGCAGGGAAAAAAGGATTAACAATACTAACAGCATTTAACGGAGATGATTTTGGTTTTGTAGCACCAAAATTATACAATCCCATGATGCCCATGATTAAACAGATAGATCAAAATTCTTTCGATGAAACAAATAGAGTTTTTCAAAATGATATTGGTTTTAGAAGTCAATGGTTTACAAAAAATGAATTAAAATCAATGTTAGATACCAATGTAGAACCAATTCCAATTAATGTGACAATCAATGACACATTACATACATTTGGAAATGTGTTTATAGACAGAAATATTTGAGAATTCTTTTTAAAGATGTGTCGGAGGTTCGTGAATTCCACAGGGGAAAATATTTTCACCTTCATCTTCACATGTTTCAATATGACATTTCATAATGTTTAATTTTTTTACTAATAAAAAAAGAATTAGCTTTGTATTTTATTCATAAAGCCAACATGAAACATAACCAGTTTTAGTTTTAATTTTTGGGGGATCTTTTTTACATTTTTCCATTGCTTCAGGGCATCTATCATAAAACTTACAACCATCAGAAGGATTTACCAAATTTGGAGGAATACCTGGAATGAATTTTGGTTTTGCATTTTTTGATAAAACAGGAATTGATTCTAACAGTCCTTTTGTGTAAGGGTGTTTTGGCTCAAGAAAAATTTCTTCAGAAGTTCCAAATTCAATCATTTGTCCCCCATACATAATTCCAATTTTTTCAGCAACCTCTGATAAAACTGCTAAATCATGAGATATTATCATGAATGATTGACCGTCTTTTTTCAATTTTTTAAAAAGATTAACAATTTGAGCTTGTATTAGAACATCCAGTGCAGTAGTAGGTTCATCTGCAATTACAAACTTTGGTTTCAAAATTAACGCCATAGCGATAACAACTCGTTGTTTCATACCTCCGCTTAATTCATGAGGAAATTTCTTCAATACAGATTCGTCCAAATTAACAGAGTTCAAAGATTGAAGTATGGATTGTTTTGAATCACCTTCAAAATTGTGTTGTTTTAGAACTTCTTCAAATTGTTGTTGTATTGAAAAAACAGGATCAAGTGAGTTCATTGCACCTTGAAAAACCATGGAAATTTCTTTCCAGCGTATAGTTTTATTAAATTCATCTTCCGGTACATCAAGTAATGATTTTCCGTCAAATTGTATTTTTCCAGAATAAATTTTTCCATTTGAAATCATTTGAATTATAGATAATCCTAGTGTACTTTTTCCACATGCACTTTCCCCTGCAATTCCAATTGATTCTCCCTTATCAATTGCAAATGTGACATGCTCTAATGCATGAACTAAACCTTTTGAGGTATTATATCGAGTAGTCAAATTTTCAATTGAAATAAAAGTCATATTTTTAGTTAGGAGAGGTTAGATTAAGTTTTTACTTGTGTGTATTTTGAACATTACATGGATATTTCAAGAACACATCTAATTGAAGATCTAAATTCATCTATGGAAGGAAAAGATGTTATCTTTGGAGGTTGGGTAGTAGATCTCCGAAAGCTTGGGAAAATGGCATTTTTGACCGTTAGAGATGTTACAGGAATGTGTCAGGTTATAGTTAAAGGAGATTCAATGAGTTTGCTAGAAGGATTAAACAGACAAAGCGTTGTAAGAATTTTAGGAAAGATACAAGCTAGTAAAGCAAAAGATTTTGATTTTGAGGTTTCTGCAACAGAGATTCAAGTTCTTGCAAAAGCAGAATATCCGCTTCCAATAGATCCAATTGGAAGATTAGAAAGTGATATCGATAACAGATTAAATTCAAGAGCCCTGGACATGAGAAATCAGAAAACAGCATCAATCTTTAAACTTAGAAGCAAAGTTTTAGCATCAATTAGAGAGACTCTCATTAAAAGAAAATTCATTGAGATTAACACACCAAAGATTATCGGTAGTGCAAGTGAAGGAGGAGCCGATTTATTTGGTCTTGACTATTTTGGACAAAAAGCATACTTGGCTCAGAGTCCACAATTATACAAAGAACAGATGACAATTGGATTAGAAAGAGTATTTGAAATTTCGTCATTTTATAGAGCGGAAAAATCACACACAGGAAGACACCTGAGTGAATTTACTAGTGTGGATATTGAGGCTGCAATGATGGATTATACCGATGTGATGGATGTTTTAGAATCAATTGTGATAGATGTTTTCAAAAATACATCTGAAAATTGTAAAACAGAACAACAAGAAATTGGATATGAGATTAAAGTTCCAAGTTCACCATTTGAACGAGTAACATACACACAAGCATTAGAAGAATTGAGTAGTATGGATATCAAGATAGAATTTGGAGAAGATTTACAAGATTCACATCTTCGTAGTTTAGGAGAAAAACATCCAGGATTCTTCTTTTTGACAGACTGGCCTATGAAACTAAAACCATTTTACATTCATGAAAAAGACGATGATCCTACACTTTCACGTTCATTTGATTTGCAATACGGATATCTTGAACTATCATCAGGAGGACGTAGATTACATGATCCAGAACAGCTAAGAACTAGATTGAAAGAACAAGATTTAGATCCTACAAGTTTTGAAGAACATTTGAAAACATTTGGATGGGGAATGCCTCCACATTCAGGTTGGGGAATGGGACTAGACAGATTGATGACAGTTTTAATTGGAATTGACAATGTTAGAGAGGTAGTTTTGTATCCAAGAGATCCAGATAGGCTCAAACCATAAAATTTGTGGAAAAAAATTAGATAAAAAAAACAAACATTGGTGACAGTGTCAGATATGAGATTAAATTGTATTTTGAACAATTAGAATGACAACTGAAGAACGTAGTAGAGCCGCAATATTGGGATGGATAGGTCACGATCTTGCAGCACTAAAACGAAGCTATGCATCTGTAAAAGGCTGGGAAACTAGAAGAAAAAATTAACAGTACTATAATTTACTGATAATTTCACTAGTGAATTCCTGTGTGGATTTTTCTCCACCGATATCTTTAGTGGTAATGCCAGATTTTATCAAATCTAACACTACCTCTTCAAGTTTTTTGCCTGCAGAAATGCAATCAGAATCATTATTTTTTGAGCCCAACCAGTCTAACATCATTTTTGTAGAAAGTATAAATGAAGAAGGATTAGCGATTTGTTTTCCAGCAATATCAAAAGCAGCGCCATGAACCGGTTCAAACAAACCAAAATTATCACCTAAATTTGCAGCAGGTGCCATACCTAATCCACCAACAACTTGAGAGGATTCATCAGATAAAATATCACCAAACAAGTTTGTAGTCACAATTACATCAAATTCATGAGGAGCTCGAATCAAGTTCATAGCGCATGCATCAACATACATTTCATCAAAACTAACATCAGGATAGTCTTTAGATACTTCTTCACAGCTTTTGGCAAAAAGACCATCAGTTAATTTCATTACGTTTGATTTATGAACACATGTTACACGTTTTTGTTGATTTCTATCAATTGCAGTTTCAAATGCATGTTTTGCAATTCTTTTTGATGCTTTTTCACTAATTATCCGTAAGGCAACCGCAGTGTCATCTACCTGAAATTCTTCACCAGTATAAAGATCTTCAGTGTTTTCACGTACAATTACAAGATCAATATCGTTTCGTAAAGCAGGAGTATTTGGATATGATTTTGCAGGACGAATATTTGCATACAAATCTAACTTTTGTCTTAATGCAACAATTACATCTTTAGCACTTTCTCCAACAGGAGCTTTCAAGCATGCATCAGAGGATTTGATTGATTCGAAAACATCATCAGGTAATGCATTACCAGTTTTTTCAAGTGCAGTATCACCGGCTACAAGAGATTTAACATCAAATTTTACATTTAGTTTGTCATGAATTGTATCTAAAATTGTTTTTACAGATTCAGATAATTCTGGACCAATTCCATCACCGGTTATTAAAGAAATTTTATACATATACTATCACCTAAAATATTATAATGATTAAATCTTCTTTTCCTTTAGAACATTTTTTAACATTATACGATTAATTCCGTCAACCATAGCTTGTACACTTGTTGTGACAATGTCTTCACCCACAGATTTTGATGAGATTATACTACCACGTGCATCTTCAACTTTTACTGTAACCTCACATAACGCATTAGCACCACCAGAAATGGAATCTAACTTGTATTCTTTCAATCGTACTTCATCAGTTATCTGACTGGTAATTTTCTGTATTGCATTTAATGCTGCATCGACAGGACCTACACCAAAGTCAGTTGCAGAAAATTCTTGTCCATCAACATTTAATTTTATAAATGCATAAGGCATTGTTCCAACACCTGTGGATACCGAAAATCCAGTTAACTGAACAATTCGTTTTAATTTATTTTCACCAATTACTTCATTTGCCATGGATAACAATTCAACTTCAGTCACTTGTTTTCCCTGATCACCTAATGCCTTTACTTTTTCCAAGATTTGCTTTGTTTGTTCATCGTTTGGTTCAACACCATACTCTTTGAGCATTGCATTCATACCGTGAATTCCAGCATGTTTTCCTACCTGTAACCAACGTGTTCTTCCTACAATTTCAGGACTAATTGGCTCATAAGTCAAAGGATTATTCAATACACCATGAGTATGAATTCCAGATTCATGACCAAATGCATTTTCACCAACTATTGCTTTGTTTGGCTGTACAGACATTCCTGCTAATTTTGAAATGTATCTAGAAGTCTCATAGATTAATTTTGTATTGATATTTGTATCCCATTTTTTCTCAAATTGTAAACTGGTCAATGCCATAACAAATTCTTCTAAAGAAGCATTTCCTGCACGTTCACCAATTCCATTAATTGTAACATGAGCACATGATGCGCCAGATTGTACACCAGAAATTGCATTTGCGACAGCTAAACCAAAATCATTATGACAATGTACACTAATTGGTAATTTTGATACTTCAATTGCATCCTTTGTAATTTCGCCTATGTATTGAGGAGTCGAATAACCAACAGTATCTGGAATATCAATTCTATCAGCACCGGCACTAGCAACAGATCCAAAAACTTTTTTCAAAAATTCCCTGTCAGTTCGAGTTGCATCTTCTGCAGAAAATTCTACGTGTAAACCTCTAGATTTTCCATACTCTACAGCCTCAATAGCTTTCTCTAAAGCTTCATCACGAGTCATTTTTAATTTATACTCTAAATGAATGTCAGAAGTAGCAATGAACGTATGAATGTAATTTAATCCACAATCTACAGCGGCATCAATATCTTTTTTGTTTGTTCTTGCCAATCCACATAATTCTGCATTAAGTCCTTCTGCAACAATTAATTTTACACCTTCTTTTTCTCCTTCAGAGATAACAGGAAAACCAGTTTCAATTGCATCGACACCCAATTCATCAAGTTTTTTTGCAATGTTTAATTTTTTTTCTGGAGATAATGAAACACCAGGTGATTGTTCTCCATCACGTAAGGTTGTATCAAAAATTCTAATGTTCATGCTCTTCACGCTCTAATGCAGTTATACCAGTTCGTGCCATTTCTTTTAATCCAAACTTTTTTGCCAATTCTTCAAAGGCACTAATTTGATGAGGTGTTGCAGTCATTTCCACAATAATTGATTCTTTTTTGGCATCATGAATTTTTGCAGAGTATGCACTGGCTAATTTGTTAATTTCCATACTATCCTCTGGTTTGTTTACTTTAATCTTAAACATTACCAACTCTCTATACACAGAGTTATTCACATCTAACCTACGAACCTCAATTGTGTCAATCATTTTGTCAAGTTGTTTGACAATCTGTGTGATTTGCTTCTCATCACCGATAGTTGTGATAGTCATTCTCGAATATTTTTTATCTTCAGTGACACCTACAGAAATACTATCGATGTTAAAATTACGTGATCTGAAAAGATGGGTAACCTTAAATAAAATTCCAGGTTTATTTTCCACTTTGATTGATAAAATTGCCCAAACCATTTCTATCACATTATGATGGTAAGATCATATCCTTTAATCCAGTTCCTGGTGCAACAAATGGTAATACATCTTCTTCAGGATCTATCGGTATGTCGATTACAGTTGCAACATCACTTTTCAATGCAGTTTTAATTGCACTATCAAGCTCATCCATTGATTGCGCACGTAATCCTTGAGCACCATACGATTCAGCTAATTTAACATAATCAGGACATTTTTTTAGATCAACACCAACCATGCGTCTGTCATAGAAAGTTCTCTGCCATTGTGCAACCATTCCTAATGAATAATTGTTTATCAAAAATACAATTACCGGTAAGTCCTCTAATACTGCAGTTGCAAGTGAATTCTCGGTCATGTTAAAGCTACCATCACCTGCAATGTCAACTACAGGAACATCAGGACGTGCAGTTTTTGCTCCAATTGCTGCAGGAAAACCCCAGCCCATAGTACCTAAACCAGTAGAGCTAAAGAAAGTTCCAGGGTGGATTGCATCAAAAAATAATGAAGCCCACATTTGATGTTGGCCTACTTCAGTAGTTACAATAGATTCGTTTGGAAGTAATTCACGTAATTTTCTAAGAATTTTTGCGGCACCCATTTCTCCAGGATGTATTTTCAAATTTTCACGCCAGTATTGCTTTACTTCTTTTACATGTTTTAACCAAGGATTATCATCAGAAGTACGTACAGCTTTATCCATTAACATTTTTCCAAATATACGTAATGAGGCACGTACATCACCTACTACAGCTACAGAAGTTGTTTGGTTCTTTCCAATTTCTGCAGGATCAACATCCATGTGAATAATTTTCAAGTTCTTTTCAAACTCTGCAAATGTGCCAACAGAACGATCTGAGAATCTAGTTCCAATTGCCAAAACACAATCGGCTTCAGTCATCAATTTATTGGCTTCAGCGTGTCCATGCATTCCAATTGGGCCTAAGGATAAAGGATGATTTTCAGGAAATGCACCTTTACCTTTGAAGGTAGTTA
Source organism: Candidatus Nitrosopelagicus sp. (assembly GCA_028344155.1). Classification (GTDB taxonomy): domain Archaea; phylum Thermoproteota; class Nitrososphaeria; order Nitrososphaerales; family Nitrosopumilaceae; genus Nitrosopelagicus. The sequence goes on along the minus strand of JAOMAI010000025.1, from coordinate 1,016 downwards.
CTACAGGAATCATTAGTAATTCAGCTATTGACTGTAATTCTGCAAATGCAGATGAAATGATTACACCACCACCAGCAAGAATTATTGGTTTTTGTGCAGATAACAATAATTCAACTGCACGGGCGGTATTTGTAATATCAGGATCAGCCCAAGGATGATAACCAGGAACTCTTACTTCATCAGGAAAAGTAAACTTACCTTCGTTTTGTTGAACGTCTTTAGGAATATCCAATAATACAGGACCAGGTCTTCCAGTTTCTGCAATGTAAAATCCTTGTTTAACCATTGTTGGGATTTCTTCAGGAGTTCGTGGTTGATATGAATATTTTAATGCAGGATTAGCCATGCCGATAATGTCACTTTCTTGAAATGCATCTTTTCCAATCATTGCTACAGGAACTTGGCCAGTTACTGCAACCATTGGTGCAGAATCTGCTTGTGCAGTTGCAATTCCAGTTAACAAGTTGGTTGCACCAGGTCCAGAAGTTGCAAAACATACACCAGGTTTTCTACTTACTCTACCAAAACCATCCGCCATATGTGCAGCAGATTGTTCATGTCTTACTAAAATATGACGAATGTTACTTTTTCCCAATTCATCATACATTGGAAGGTTCGCACCTCCCGGTAGACCGAAGACTTCCTTTACTCCTTCTTTTTCCAATGATTTCATTAGCGCAGTTGCGCCGATCATATTCTCCATTTTATTATTATCACTCATAATCCTAATTTAAATCGGTAAATTGGCTGTAAGTTTACAGCAGCAGATCAACTAGCAATGAGATACCAAAAGTGCTAATTGTTGCTTGTTGTTGCAATGAATCAAAATCAGGCGATCGACTAATAAGGCTTCCTTTTTAGAAATGATGTAACGTGTCTGAACAAGAAGAAATTATAAAAATTGTAGAATCATTTTTTGAAATTGGAAAATCAAAAAAATTAGAAATTCTGAAAGATATTCAAATTAATGATTCATCTTTTTCAAGTTTTAGTGACGTTCCACCATATGATCTAAA
>JAOMAI010000024.1 GCA_028344155.1 Candidatus Nitrosopelagicus sp. | reverse complement strand
GTTGCTTCACCTGTTGCAACTAGAATTCGGTATGCAGTTTGTAATGTATCACCATGTTCACCATTTAATGCAGCTTTTTCTTCAGAGGTTAACTCCATAATCATTACAAAGGTTTTACAGATATAAGACTTGTATTGTAACAACCACGTATGAAAAAAATTCTTAATGGAATGCACAAAACAATGAATTCAGTAAAAACTCCAAGAATTACTGCATTAAGAGATCTACATGATGCTGAAGATCATGGGCCATTTAGTATTTTGATTGGAACAATCTTATCTGCAAGAACAAAAGATGAATCAACTACAAGAATTGTTAAAGATTTATTCAAAGTATATAAAAATGCAAGACAATTATCAAAAGCTAAACTAAAAGATGTAGAGAAAATTATTAAATCAATAGGATTCTATCATGTAAAGGCAGAACGTATTATTGAGGTCGCAAAAATTATTGATTCAAAATATAAAGGAAAAGTTCCTGATAATTTAGAAAAATTGGTTGAATTACCAGGAGTTGGAAGAAAAACCGCAAACTGTGTACTAGTTTACGCATATGAAATTCCTGCAATCCCAGTAGACATTCATGTTCATAGAATTTCAAATAGAATTGGACTAGTCAAAACAAAAACACCTGAAGAAACAGAGTTTGCATTAATGGAAAAAGTTCCAAAAAAATATTGGCTTGATGTGAATGATACATTTGTAATGTATGGTCAAAATATTTGCAAACCAATTTCGCCAATGTGTGAAGTTTGTAAAATAAGAAATGGGTGTGAATATTATAAAACTAATTCCGCTTCTTAGTGAAGAGTAAGAATGCTACTATAATACCTAGACACCCAACTACATAAAACGGAAACATGTGTAATGGACCTTCTTTTGGATCACCAGAAAGAACTTCAAAATTTAGAAATCCTGCAACAGTAGCAGGTGGATCCTGTGAACCTTTCAAGCCCCAAACAGAGTATGAGTTTATTGCAAATCCTTCTACATCTAGATTTGTAATTACAATTCTTTCTCCATTGTTGATAGTCAATCCGGCGGTATCAGCATATGCTAAGATAACCTTTCCAGTTCCAGGCCAACCTCTGTCAAGTTTGTCATGAACAACCACATATCCTTCCTCAGGAAGTTTAATTGCAACCCAAAATGGTCTATCAGGAATTGCGCCCATTCCTATTTCTATGAATTTATCTTCAATATTTGCATCATACAATCTTACTACTGCAACACCATCAGGATTACCATAGAGTAATTCATTTTGTAAATTTACTTGCCACGTCGTATGATGAAGTTCATCAAGTGGAATTATCTCTGCATCTCGTGCAGGCAAATTGAACTCATCCCAATTAATATCAAATTTTGCAACAGAAAGTGAGTCGTTTGGTGTTTCCCATTGTCCAAATGCAGGAAAGACCATTAAAGATGCAAAAAAGATTATAGAAATTTTATATTTCATATTCTAAATTTTCCAGATCTTGATAAAAAGCTACTCAACAAATGGTTTATCATAATCAATGATTACTTTAGCAACTTCAGGTCTTAAGATGAATTCTGATGGAGATTCACCATTGTTAATCATCTCTCTCATTTTTGTACCAGAAATTTGTTCTCTATATTCTGGAGCACATGGACAAACATTTGGATTTGTAAATGTAAGACATTTTTTACAGTAAAAGAATGCTGGGAAAAAGATTGGTTCTATCTCAAGTTCAGGATAATCATCAAATATTTTGTGTGCTGCAAATGGATCATAGAATTTTCCAACGCCTGCATGGTCTCTTCCTATAATGATGTGTGTACATCCATAGTTTTGACGCATAATGGCATGATGTATTGCTTCTCTAGGTCCTGCATATTTCATTTCTGTATGTAGAGTTGCTAGTTGACATTTATTTTCTGGATAGTATTTTTCAATCATTGTTTCATATGCTTTTACAATAATTTCATCTTTAAAATCGCCAGATTTTTTCTTTCCAATGAGTGGATTTACAAAAACACCATCACGTGTTGTTATTGCAGTTTTTTGTAACATTTCATGTGCAACATGTGGAGGATTTCGAGTTTGAAATGCGACTATTGTTTTCCATCCTATTTTTTCAAATAACTCTCTTGTTTGTGTTGGAGTCATTCTATGTTTTCGAATTTCAGTCTCATTTTGTCTTTGAATATAATCAATTTTTCCGCCAACAAGGAAATCTTTCATTGAGTTAGTTTTTGCAACACCTGGATGAGATTCATCGTTTGTTCCATAAACTCCATTCATGGTATCTTGTTTATCATAAGAGTAGACATCTTCTACATGTAAAATTGCAATTCCTATTCCATCTGGATTTTTAAGTAATACATCACCTGCATCTTTCATTTTTTTACCAGTGTCATCATCAACATCGAGAACAGTTGGCATAGTCCATGCCATACCATTTGCTAGTCTTCCTTTTGAAATAACAGATTCAAAATCTTGTTGATTAAGAAATCCTTCTAGTGGTGAGAATATTCCATCTGCAATATTTTCTACATCATTAGCTAAATCTGCAGAGATATCGATTGACATTAGTCCTGATGGATCAACATCTTTAACTCGATTTACTAACTTTCCACCGTGTGCATTAATCAATATGAATCAGTTTTGTATGATTAATTTAATTGTCGTGATTCATGTGAAGGCCACATTCCTTGTTTGTGTCGTTTTCCCACCACCAACGACCAGCCCTTATGTCTTCACCGATCTTAATTGGCCTAGTACATGGCTCACAACCAATACTAGGATACCCCTGATCAAGTAATTTGTTGTAAGGACAATTATTTGATTTTACATAATCCCATGTTTGATCATAAGTCCAGTTAACAAGTGGATTAACTTTTACAATATCTCCATGCATTTTATCAATTTCAAGCATTTTAGCTTCAGAACGATTTTGATTTTGATCATTTCTAAGACCAGTAATCCAACCGTCAAGTGTTGCAAGCATTTTATTCATGGGGTGAACTTTTCTTATGCCACAACAGAGTTTTCTGTTATCAATACTGTCATAAAAACAGTTTAGACCTTTTTCTTTAACCATTTTTTCAACTTCATTTTGATCAGGATACAACTTTTCAATTTTTGTATTATATTGTTTTTCAACCGCATCCATTACATCAAAAGTTTCTTGAGGTAATCTTCCTGTTTCAAGTGTAAACAATCTAGAATTTGAATTAATTTTGAACATCATATCAACAATTGCTGCATCTTCTGCACCAAAACTAGATGCTTTTGCTAATTTGGGATGAAGATTATCAAATGCCCATTTCAAACAATCCTCAGGGGTAGACAAAGTATTGTTTACATTATCTAATTCCTGCTGACTAAATTTTCCCATGAGTTTGATTACATAATCAACTATTATAATTATATCAAAATTAGCTCAAGTTAAGAGATATTGTAAAATATAAACTCCTTAGAAATAACAAATTAGATGACAGAAGATACTCTAGTGATTGTTTATCCATCATTATTTGCCGAAAATAAAATTAATCAGCTTATGGAAAATATTAAAACAATTTTGAAGATAAAAAATTTAAAATTTAGTAAAATTACTAGAGATGATTTTTTAATTTGTATTAAAGCAGATGACCCAGTCTTTGTATCAAGTGCAATTGCATTATTATTTGGTGTGAAACAAATTGCAATTGCAAAAAAGGTAAAGAATGATTTCAAAACAATTGTGTCACAAGTTGGTGAAGTTGGTTCTAACCTTCTTTTGAAAGGTGAAAAATTTTATGTTAAAGCAGATGGACACACAAAAGGATTTGTTATAAAAGATTTAGAGTTAGCTGCAACATCAACATTAATACAAAAAAATCAAAAAATTTCTGCTAAACCTGGTACAGAATTGAAACATGAAAAATTATTACAGATTTATATTACAAAATTAAATGCGTATGTCTGTATTTTTGTAGATGAAGGATTAGGTGGAACTGTAAATAATTCTCAATTGCAGAAATCAATTTGCTGTGTAACAGATGAATTTTCAACAGTCAATTGTCTTGAAACAATCAAACAAGGATTTGAGGTAAAACTTTTGATTTGTTATGAAACACGTGAAGATGTAATACATTTAGTGAAAATCATAGACAAAATACTTCCTAGAATGTTAAGATCAGAAATAGAACTGGAATTTTATAAAATATCAAAATTTGGCAAAAATTCTGAAGATATATTATCAAAGAATACTCTAATCACAAATATTCTAATTAAATCTGCAAAAGAAAAGAAAATTTCTCACATATCACTTGCAACCTCACCGTTAATCTACCCATCAAAATATGTTGAAACATTACAAAAGAGAATTTTTAGTGCAGGCATGATACCACATATTCCATTGTCTGGAATTGATTCAGAAATCATGAAAAATGCAAAAGAGATTGGAATGGAAAAATACATTTCAAAAATTGAAAAATTTCTCAAAATTAACTTTACAAAATCTAAAACAAAACCAATCAAAAATGAAAAAATTACAAAGAAGATTATCAAGATTAAGTTGGGACCAAATAATGTTCATGCCATATTAGACTCCTTAGAAATTGAACATTGAAAATTTAAACGGGAATTTTGAGTAAAGAGATATGGCAAAGATAGGACAATTCATCTATCCGTGGGGAAACGGACATTATTCTAGAATGATGAGATTAAATGAAAAATTAAAAGAAATAGGAGATAATGAATTTCATTATTTCAGTAAAGGCGATATTTATGAAAAATTATTAGAAAAATTTCCTAATGAAAAGGAAAATATTCACGAAGTTTTAATGCCTACACCAATTGATGGCAAGTTTGGGCCAAGTTTAACAAAATCTATGCTAAATTTTCTATTACCAGTAGAGGAGAATAAACCGCTAGTAACACAAATCTCAAGTTATCTTAAAGACGAAGGTAAATTGTATAACAAAATTGGATTTGATTTAGTAATTAATGATGGAGATATGGGTTCAAATGTATTAGCACAAAGACGAAATATAACAAGTTTGTTTGTTACCAATCAATTCAAACCAAAATTATGGAAATCTAGAATATATTTTAAACCAGCATTAGAGTTTGTAGCAAAACAAATTTCCAAAGCATCTAAAATTCTTGTGGCAGATTCTGAACCACCATATACAATGTGTGAATACAATCTAAATTTTACAAAAGAGGTTCAAGAAAAAGTAGTCTATGTGGGACATTTTACGAATGAAAAGAAAATTGAAAAAAGCGAAAAGAGTGATTTAGAAAAATTAGTTTCAGATTCAATTTTTGGTTACTGGATGAGAACTGGAAATAAATCAACTAATGATGGAACGGGTGAAAGATATGAAGAAGCATTTCATCAATCAGAGATGAAAAGTGAAAAAAGAATCATCTCTCATGCAAAAAATGATCCAAGTATTGACAGGGTTTTAGACAAAGATGGGAAAGAATATTCAATATCAGAGGCATATGAAAAAAAAGTTGATTGGATTCAAATCGATAAAGGATTTCTTTCTGAACATGAAAAAGAAACAGTTTTGGATTTGTGCAAATATGCAGTGGTAAATGGTTCTCATACAGTAATGGGAGAAATTCTAGGTAGTCACGCAAAACCGATAATTGGAATTCCAATTTATGATGAACATACTAATCAGATCGAATGGGCAAAAGAAAAAAAATTAGGATTATTCGCTCGAAATAGAGTGCAAATAGCAGAAGCCATAAGAGAAATGTACGAAAATTATGAGGAAATTACAGATTCGGTTAAAGAATTTTCAAGAAATTTCAATGGGAATGGCGTCAGTAATACAACAAAAATTGTGTCAGAAATTTTAGAAGACAAAAAATAATAGCTTTCAAAAACTAACAGAGATGTACTGGTGCGCGGTTGTCGATGGGCGAACTGACCGCAAGGGATGAAGAGTTAATCCGCGCATCAGTCATTTTTTAGATCTAAAAAATGAGGCAACACTCTTATGTAAAAATACAAGGAAATCGATATTGGTAAACTGCCCAGAATGTGTAAGTAGAGAAGTATCTAAGAAAAGAAAACAGCTAGAGGCAGATTTTAAGGCTGAAGAACAAGAAGAGGGTTTTGAATTTAGAGCACCACCATATAGAGAAATGGAAGATGAAATTGATTTTGAAGGATTAGGTCTAATAATGAAGTTAGATCCCGCAACAAAACACTTCATTTGTAAAAGATGTGGTCTCTATGCAACAAGGGAACAAGTTAGTGATATCAGATACAAATTATCTCGTAAAGAAAGCACAAAATCAGATAAACAGTATGATTATCTAGATTGGTGGCAAAAAAGCAAAAAAGACAAAGAAGCAGAATAAGTTTTTGATGAAAAATGGCTAAAAAAAAGGACGAAGTTCCAGAAGATATCAATAAAGAATTAGAATCGCCAAAATTTGGAAAACCAAAATCACTAACAAATAGCGGTTATGTTTTAGACATTAATGAAAAAGATAAAAAAGTTGATCTGCAATTGTATGAATCAGTACAAGGAACATCAATCATTGAAGGACTAAATCTTTCAAAGGATGTAAAATTAAATGATTTGCAAAAAGGTGTCGTATGTGAATTCAAACTAAATGAAATGAAAGCTAAACTAAGTAAAAAAACAGTGGATTATCTTGCAGAACAAGGAATCAATCTTACTGAAATAATTCAATACGAATTAGCTGAAATAAAAATTACAGATGAAAATGCCTAAGAATCTCTTTTATCAAGCTGTTTTCTAAATCTATTTCCAATTATTGGATTAATTAAAAATGGAAACGTTTGTTTAAACCAGATTCCAATTCGTACGAATGATGGAACGACAATTTCTAATCTTGAGGAATTTGCTGCCTTGATTATTGCATTTGCAACAGTTTCAGAACTTAAGGAAATTCCAGTTGCAAATTTTGTAAAATTTTTGAATGATGGATGATCAAATAAGCTAGTTCTAACCATTATTGGACTCACAACAGTTACTCCAACATTCGTTTCATGAAGTTCGTGGTGCAACCCTTCAGAAAATCCTAGCATTGCAAATTTTGTTGCACAATATGATGCAATACCAGGTACACCAAAGCTTCCTCCAACTGATGCCACATTTACCATATGACCAGAATTTTGTTTCAGAAAATATGGAAGAAAATATTTGGTGCAATTTATCATGCCAAAATAGTTGGTTTGCATTTGTGATTCAATGTCTTCAATAGATAATTCCTCTACTTTGCCATAAATTACGAATCCTGCATTATTTACTAGCACATCAATTTTAGAAAATATTTCAATTACTTTTTCAGACATTTGCTTTACTTGTTCTTTATTAGATACATCACAGACCTGTACTAGAATTTTTGTAGAATATTTGGAAAGTTTTTTCTCAACTTGCTCTAGCTTTTCTTTTCTTCTTGCAACAAGCACGATATTTGCTCCTTTTTTAGCAAATTGTTCAGCTGCTGCTTCACCAATTCCGCTAGATGCACCAGTAATTACCACAACTTTATTTTTGAAATTCATCACTCATGCAGAATTTGGTTTACTGATTTTACTTAATGCTAATTTTACCAATAAGACCCATGTAACAGCAATTGGTACGTAGTATGTTGCAATTCTCCATCCAATTACAGCATTCCATTGAAGTGGATCAACATCAGCTGATAGATTAAATGGATCCAGATTATTTAGATATGCAATTATTCCAAATTCTGCTAATCCTGAACCACCAACTGTAATTGGAAGATTAGCAATTGCATTTGCGCCCATTACTGCCATAATTGAATCAAAGAACTCTACTGCAAAACCTACACCATCTGCAATTATTAAAAATGAAACTCCATAACATATCCAAGATACAATTGATACAAAAAATCCTACAATGAATACTTTTTTTGATTTGCTAGAATGAAGATTTTCTCTACTCATCACACAAACATCTTCAATCCAACCATTGGTTTGTTTAACATATTTTTCTCCACGTTCTTTTCCTAGTGTAGTAGCAATGTATGAAATTACTCTAGGAAGTGTGAATGTACGTTTTGATGACATGAAGAATAAAACAATCCATAATCCTGTAATTGGAACAGCGGTTCCTAAAACTACGGCTCCAACAACATATGCACCGTACATTAATGCAAGAATTCCTGCTAGAATTGAAAGTACACCTGCAGCAAATACTTCAGTTACAATATCTAATAATGCAACCCATGATGCTTTTGATGTTGGTATTCCTTTTTTTGTCATGTAATAGATGACTGCAAACTCTGCTCCAACAAACATTGGAGTTGTAAATTTGATAAACTCACTACCAACACGCATTGCAGTTAGGCGTTTTATTGAATCGAATGGACCAAGAAAAGTTCGTGCAATATATGCAAGTTTTAATCCTTGTAACCCTAATTTTGTCATTATTGCTAAAACGGCTAATGCAAAAGGTATGGCACCTATTGCAAAAATATCTTCTGCTTCAATGTCAAATTGAACAGCAATTATGATGATAGGTATGAGGGTAACAGGAATTACTGCTAGTCTCCAGTTCATTGCTCAATTTTTAAGAGATTCAAATATAAGCGAATAAAAAAGAAATTTTGTCGAACCATTGAAAGTTATTTTTGTTACAGGCACAGCAGGGGCAGGAAAGTCGTTACTGACTTCAAAACTCAAGGAATACTATGCAAAAAATGCCACATTCCCAATTACTCTAAATTTAGATCCAGGGGTAGCAAGTTTGCCATATTCACCAGATATCGATGTCAGAGATTACATTGATCTTAATTCATTGATGGAACAGTATGAGTTAGGATCAAATGGCTCTTTGATAATGGCAAATGATTTGATTGCAACAAAAATTGATGATATACAAAAAGAGGCAGATACAATTAACCCAGATTATCTCATAGTGGATACACCAGGACAAATTGAATTATTTGCATACAGACAGAGCGGTCCATTTTTTGTAAATGAGTTTATCGCAGAAGAAAAGATGAACTTGTTTTTGTTTGATGGAACAATGGTTTCAACTCCAAATAATTTTGTATCACTAACACTACTGTCAACATCAATAAGATTACGACTAGGATTGCCAACAGTTAACGTAATTACTAAAACGGATTTGATACAAGAAAAATTAGAAAAAGTGTTGAGCTGGTCTGGAACAGACTCACAATTAGAGGCAGATTTAGCAGGAGAAGTGAATGGAGATACATTTTCTCTAATATCAGATATGTTAACAAGTTTAAACAGACATGATTTTCAACAGGATTTGATTCCAGTTTCCAATGCAACAGGAGATGGAATGGTAAATCTACAAAGTGCATTAAGCAGAACTATTAACTTGGGCGAAGAAATAGAAGATTAATGGTAAAATCAGTAACCGTACGCGCTCCTTGCTCTACTGCAAACTTAGGTCCAGGATTTGACGTGTTTGGTATGGCACTTGACGCACTATATGACAATGTTGTTCTAACAAAGAAAGGAAAAGGAATTGTCATAGTAAGTTTAGATAATATTCCATTAAATCCATCAAAGAATACTGCAGGATTAGTTGTATCTGCAATGAAAAAAAAATTTAAGATAAAAGATGGCATAGAAATTAAAATTAGAAAGAATATACCTGCAGGATATGGAATGGGAAGTAGTGCAGCATCAGCTTCTGCATGTGCAGTAGGTATTAACAAGTTATACAATTTGAAATTATCTGATGCAGAACTAGTTGAATTTGCTGGAATTGGTGAGAAAGCTAGCGCAGGTACAATACATTATGATAATGTTGCAGCATCAGCATTAGGTGGATTTGTGATGGTAAAGACAAAACCGTTACAAGTTGTAAAGATGCAACCTCCAAATGACCTAGTTTTGTGTGTAGCAGTGCCAGAATTGAGGGTTCCTGCAAAAAAAACTAAGGTTTCAAGAGGAGCTATCCCAAAAAAAGTTTCATTATCAGACATGGTAAAAAATATCTCAAATGCATCAGCAATAGTCGCAGGTTTTTCAGAAAAAAATTCAGAATTAATTGGAAAATCAGTACAAGATGTTATTGTTGAACCAGCAAGAAAACATATGATTCCTGGATTTGATAAAGTGAAAAAAAATGCACTAGCTGCAGGTGCATACGGAGTTACAATCAGTGGTGCAGGACCATCAGTGATTGCATT
>JAOMAI010000023.1 GCA_028344155.1 Candidatus Nitrosopelagicus sp. | reverse complement strand
TCTGGTCTGATATTTTTTTCTAATAATGCTCTCACTGCACCATCTGCTACAATTTTTGTAATATTCTTAGATTTTTTAATATGTTTTAATGATTTAGATAATGATGGCCCTGCACCAATAACAAAAATTGTTTTACCTTTAATTATATCTTCAAATTCTTTTTTTGAATTTTTTCTTTTTAATAATAAATTTAATTTTTTAGCAGAAACAAGATCTTCTGTTTCTGTATACCCAAACTCCTTTCTAATTTCATTGAACATAGTTTTCCATCCATGTATTGTCATATCACTCAAATAGATTACCTTATCATAAATGATATGACAAAATTAGGCAATCTTGTAGTTGGGAAAAAAAATAAAATCACTATTATGGGAATTTTGAATATTAGTCCTGAATCATTTTACAAAAAATCCATAAAATCTACGAAATCTGAAATATCAAAGTATTTGTTAGATATGGAAGAAAATGGTGCCGATATTATAGATATTGGAGGAATGTCCACTGCGCCATATCTTAAAACAATTGTATCTGAAAAAATGGAGTCTGAGAGAATAACAAAAACAATCAAAATCATACAAAATTTATCCAACATTCCAATTTCTGTTGATACTTGTAGAGCATCAGTTGCAAAAGATGCGCTTGAATTAGGAATTGATGTAATTAATGATATTTCTGGTTTAAAGTATGACCCAAACATGCCAAAAATTATAGAAAAATACAGTCCATCTGTAATTTTATGTTCATACAGTAAACAACTTGTAAAGGGCAATTTGATATCTGCAACAAAAAAACTTCTGAATGAAAGTGTAAAAATTGCTAAAAATGCACAAATATCTAAAGACAAAATTGTAGTCGATCCATCTATTGGTTTTTTTAGGCGTTCTTCTGATGTAAAAAATAATCTTCCATATACAAAAATTAATTCTGATTGGGCTAAACGTGATGTTGAAATCATTAAAAAATTAAAACTTCTAAAAACAAATTTTCCAATTTTAATCTCTATCTCAAATAAATCGTTTATAGGAAAATTACTTGGAAAAGAAAATCCTACTGATCGAAATACTGGAACTGCAATTGCTGAAATGTTATCAATAATCAACGGTGCATCGATAATTCGAACCCATAATCCCCAAATTACCTCTGATGTTATCAAACTTACAAAATCCCTCACAAAAAAATCCAAGAAAGGCTTATAACAGATTTTTTCTCTCTGGTAAAAGGTTCATTTGACAATAAGAGAAGGATTCACTTTTGATGATGTTCTCCTTGTACCCAAATTTTCAGATATAACTAGTCGTTCACAAACAAGTCTTTCGACAAATTTATCACGAAACATCAAACTCAATATTCCTTTAGTTAGTGCAAATATGGATACCGTGACTGAATCCATGATGGCTACAACAATGGCTAGACAAGGTGGAATAGGAATCCTTCATAGATTTTTAACAATAGAAGAAGAAGCAAATCAAGTTCTAAAAGTCAAACGTTCTGGAAGTGTAATGATTGATAATCCATATCAAATATCTTCTGAAAAATCTATTGAAGAAGCTATAGATTTGATGAGTGAAAAAGAGGTATCTGGATTATTAGTTGTTGATTCTGATTCTAAACTTATTGGAATTTTAACTGAACGTGACGTACTTTTTGAATCTATTACTTCGAAGAAAACTGTATCTGATTTAATGACTAAAGATATAATTTCTTCAAATGAAAATACATCATTAGATGATGCAAAAGATATTCTAAAAAGTCATAGAATTGAAAAACTACCTTTAGTTAATGATAAAAATCACATTGTTGGTTTGTACACTACACAAGATATAATGAATATTGAGAACTTTCCAAATGCTTCAAAAGATAAGAAAGGCAGACCTCTTGTTGGTGCTGCAGTCGGAGTAAAAGGTGACTTTTTAGATAGAACTGAAGCATTACTTACAGCTGGTGCAGATGCAATCGTTGTTGATATTGCACATGGTCACAGCGAAAATGCAATTAACACTGTAAAAAATATCAAAAAAGCATTTCCTGATTGTGAACTGATTGCTGGAAATGTAGCTACTGCACAAGGTACTGAAGATTTGATTAAGGCTGGAGTTGATGCTGTAAAAGTTGGTGTTGGTTCTGGTTCTATTTGTATTACTAGAGTAATTACTGGATCAGGTGTACCTCAATTAACCGCAGTTATGGATTGTGCTGAAATTGGTAAACAATATGATGTTCCAATTATATCTGATGGTGGAACAAGGACATCGGGTGATGCTACAAAAGCACTTGCAGCAGGTGCCTCTGCTGTAATGTTAGGTGGTATGTTAGGCGGCACTGATGAGAGTCCTGGTTCAACAATTACAAAAAATGGAAAACGATACAAGTTTTATAGTGGAATGGCATCTTTAGGTGCCGCTCGAAGAAGAAAATCAAAAGAAACCACTCAAAGTGATGCTGATGACGATCTAAATGATTATGTTGCTGAAGGTGTAGAAGCGATGGTTCCATACAAAGGAACTGTACTTGATATTTTAGTTCAAATTACTGGAGGAATACGTTCTGGTCTGAGTTACTGCGGGGGCCATGATATCAAACAAATGCAAAATAATGCTGAATTTATTAAAATGTCACGTGCTGGATTTGCAGAAAGTCAACCACATGATGTTGATGTACTATAGCTAATCTTTTATTGATTTAAAATCCAGTTTTTTTATGTTAAATAAATTCACAATAATTGGAATTATTATTGGAACTGCAATTTCATTACTTGGGGTTGCTTCTATGGTTACTTCATTAAATTCTCCAAATGAAATTCAAGAAGATACTGCAACATTTGGTGTTGGTGATTTGGATAAAATCAACTTCAATGCTCCGGAAAATTCATCTCAATCATTAACTGTAACTGGGGCTTCTTTTGATGTTAAAATTACAACTCCTGATTCAAGTAATGATGTGAATGGAAGTTTTAAAGATAAAGCAAGTTTTTCATGGACATCAAATACTGCAGGCCAAACAATAATTGCAATACAAAATACAGGTGATTCTGAGTTTACTGAAAATTATAAATTTGAATTAGCACGCGATCCATTATTTTTCACATATTCTATCTTAGTAATTATTGCTGGGGTTGTAATAATTGGATTTAGTGCTGGTTTTAGTGCAAAAAAACCAAAAGGATTCTAACTCTCTGAGTTTGAATTAGCTTCTTTCATTTGATATGAACCAATTATTTTAAGAAATATTGTATTTTTAGAAATCACATCCAATACTGATTTAATTTTTGAATTTGAATAATGTCCTATAAAATCCACAAAGAAATTGTATTCCCAGTTTTTATTCTTGTTAGGTCTAGACTCTATCTTTGTTAAATTGATATTATTATCATTAAATTCTTTTAATATATTATGTAAGGCTCCTGGTTCATGTTTCACTGAAAATATAATGGAGGTTTTATCTTCTGTACTTTCAATAGAATTATCTTTTGAAAATATCAAAAAACGTGTATAATTATTTGGATTATTCTCAATTTTTTGTTTAACTATAGGTATGTCATACAAATTTCCTGCATCATTGCTTGCAATTGCTGCAGAATGTATATCATTAATTTCTTTAATTATTTTTACACTTCCTGCTGTGTCATATGTTGGAACTGTTTTCAATTTTTCATTTTTAATAAAATCACTACATTGTCCTAATGCTTGTGGATGTGAATACACTGTTTCAATATCTTCTATTTTTCCAGTTCCAATAAGACAATGTTCGACTTTGAAATATTCTTCACCTATTGCATATAATTTTGTGTGTGTAATTGTATCGATACTCTGTCCTACAGTACCTTCAATAGAATTTTCAACAGGTAGTATGGAATAATCACTTTCTCCATCCTCAGTTATTTTCAATGCATCTTCAAAACTATTACATGGTATAGTCTCAATTTCATTTTTAAAGAATTTTTTTGCTGCACTTTCACTGTATGCTCCGTGCTCACCTTGAAATGATATTTTCTTCATCTTAATTTTGGATTAAAAATTCACTTTTTCCAAACTCTGAGGATAATTTTCTGTCATCAATCCATCCACAATCTTTACATTTTACTGCATCACGCATTTTTACAACAGTTCCAAAACATTTTCTACATTTTGTAAATAATACACCTAGTTCTGGTGAATCAATAGTTGCGTGTATTGTTCCATTAATGTGGCTAATAATTTCTACTTTAACAACATCTTTTGCTAATGCAATATTCTTTTTTCTAATATGTCTTGTAACACAGATACATTCCAAATCTGCAACTACCTTCTTTCCATTTACATATTTTATCATTATTGCAATCATTGATGGTAGATTTGCTTCTACGACGCCTATGATGATATCTCCTACTTTTGGAACTGTTATCTGTGTTTGACTATTCACTGAAGCTAATCTCTCAGAAGAATCTAAATTAATTTCTCCAATTGTTGTTGCTCTAATGGAGTCATCATCTTCAAATGTATTATCTCCTGGGAGATATTCTTCAATTGATGCAATTTTCTCACCAGGAATTCTTTGTTTCTCGTCCATGTGTATTAGGATAAAATTTTACTATTAATTGTTTTTAGAGTTTCACACACTTGATAAATCACCTATGATTTAGCAGTATATGAGCGAGCAAATATCAAGTAAATTAGTTACTTATGCTGCTTTTTTAGTTACTCTTGGAATAGTTGGAATTAGTATACTCTCTGTTATTTTTCCTGCCTTAATAATTTCAAATACATATGAATTTCAAAATGATCTGGATCCATTAGAAATAAGCCCTTGGACATTCCCCATAATAATTTCAATTATCTCACTATTGTCATTAGGTTTTCTTTATAAAAATAAAAAACTTCCATCTGCACTTTATTCTGGAATTAAATTCATATTAAATTTTGAAATATCTAAAAAAGTCGCCATAATTTTTGGCATTATTATTCTAGGATTATACGTTGGACTTTCTACTAGTGAATTATTTTTAGATGAACAATATCAGTGGCCAGATTATTATATTTTAGAAGATGCATTAGAAATATGGCCTTCAACTGATCATTCGAATATCTACGTCCAAGAACAAAATACACGTTATGTTCGAATGATTTTACTAGATGTTTCACAAGATTTTTTGCAAAATATAAAATTACTTCCATTCGTCGCTAGTATTTTAGTTATAATATTCACCGCCTTAGTTACTATTCAGATATCTAAAAAAAGATTTGCAGGAATAATTTCAATGATAGTTTTACTACAAAGTATTACTTTTACAGATTTTGATACTATTGCTGTTTATGAAAATTTCTGGGTATTGTTTTATCTTATATCGATATACTCGATACAAAAAAAGTGGTGGCATTCATCTCCAATTTTATTCATTCTTGCCGTTTTTTCAAAAGCATTTATTGTAACATATTTCTGGATGAATTTATTTTATATTTATCGTTCAGATATACCTAAAAAAACAAAATACATGTTATTTGCGTTATACGGTGTAATGATTGGTATAATTTATTGGATTTTTGAAAGTGGACAAAGTATAATTTATGACGATGTAGTGAGATTTGAATTTAATGCATTCTTAGATGGTTTCACTAGTTGGGGAAATAATATGCAACTTGATCCTATTGCAATTTTGTGTATTGTACCCTTAGTTATTGGACTTTTTATTAAATCTCTTAAAGGAATAAAACAAGCTGATTCTATTCTTATTCTTATTCTAGGAACACTTCTTGCAGGTCCTTTAATATCGTATGTTACTGATTTTTATTTTATTTTACCATATCGTTTTATTCCATTCATAGTTGCAATGGCAATTGGAATTGGAGTTTTCTTATCAAAAGAAAATTAGTCACTACGAATTATTGTCCAATAACTGGTTACTGAATCTGAGGGTTTTACTGTGTACGAATGATTCAATCCTCTAAATAATTCATATTTCTCACCAATTCCATCAGTGACACCTAGAATTGTAACAGTTGCTCTATGATACCAATTACATTGATCTGTATAACCTGGAACCTCAAAAACCTCAGTCAAACATTTTTCATAATTATAATCTAATGTAACTTGAGTCATTTCTAAATTCTTTCCATTAAGAATTCCTTTTTTCATGACTGGTAATGTATCAATAAATTCATCGGTAATTGGTTTATCCAAATATCTAGTTGCAGAAGTTTTTATCACGCTCAATAATTCACCATCAGAATTTCTCAAAACACTTATCGCAGATGCTTTATATTTTGAATCGTGAATTTTATCTAAATTTCCTGAATCACTTTCTTCCACATCTGATAATTCTGCGTATGCAGTAGTCACAAATACAAATGTAAAAGCAAAAGTCAAAATCACTGGAAGAAGTATTTTTCTCATATTCTATACTGATGATTATTTTCTAAATATTATATTTATTCATAAAACTATACGCCCAATTCATTAAGCAGTCCTACTTTCCAAATTTTATCTTGGAACTGAGAGTCAGCAGTGTTTTATCATATCTGGCATTTTTGTCTACATTATCATTTGTTTTAATTAGTTTATTTGCTATAATATTCCCTGGATTTTTCATATCATCTTATTTCCCTTATGATGCGGATTTGGAACCATTTGAGCCAAGTATTTGGTTGATTTCAGTTTCATTATTCAGTTTTTCATTTCTTATCTTGGGTTTTTTATATTACACAAAAAAATTACCATCTGTACTAAGTAATGCTATTAATTTAATCTTAAATTTTGAAATTTCAAAACGTGTTACACTAGCAATAATTATAATAATTTTAGTTTTTTATATTGGTTTTTCTGCAAATGAACTTTCATTAAATGAAGAAGATGGGCAATGGAATGATTATCAATTATTAAAGAAATCTTTGGAAATATGGCCATCAACAGAATCTGATGATATTTACGTACAGGAACAAAATTCTCGATATGTACGAATGATTCTACTTGACTTCTCACAAGAATTTTTCCAAAATATTAAATTCCTACCATTTGTTGCAAGTATATCACTTCTTGTGGTAACTTTTCTCATAACGTATCAAATATCACATAAACGATTTTCAGGAATAATCGCAATGTTGGTTTTGTTACAGAGTCATACATTTTTACATTTTGATACTGTTGCAGTCTATGAAAATTTCTGGATTTTATTTTTTCTTTCAGGATTATATTTAATTAATAAAAAATGGCCGCTGTCATCAGGTTTGTATCTTTTAGCGATATTTTCAAAAGCCTTCATTTTTGTTTTCTTTTTCTCAACAATTTTCTATATATATCGCTCAGAAATTAGTTCACGGAAAAAAGTTTGGACAATTTGCTCTTACGGTGTTGCCGCACTGATAATTCTTGTGATATTTTCTCTTGGAGAATCTATCTATGATGATATAATATCTGTAAATGATTCCGAATTCTTTTTGGCATTGAATACTTTAGGTTATACTTTACGTTATGACGCTCTCATAATTTTGAGTTTATTGCCACTTACAATTGGTCTATTTTTTACATCACGAAGAGGTGTGTTACAGGCAGATTCAATTCTCATCTTGATTTTGACATCTCTGTTGGCAGGTCCATTTATTTCGATGTTAACCGATTTTTATTTTGTTTTACCTTATAGATTTCTACCATTGATAGTATTTGTAGCCATAGGTATTGGTGTATTTTTCTCAAAAAAGGATTAGTTTTTTGGCCAAAGTATCTTCCAAACAACTTCTACTGTATCGTTAGCTTCTGCAACATACGAATGATTTAATCCTCTAAAACCATTTATCATAAATTTTTCTTCATCTATTGTTCCTGTTATACCTAATCCAGTTGTAAATGCGTAATAATAACAGGGTAGAAACGCGCGTTCAAATAAACAATGTTGTTCTTGGGTATTTTCAATAATTGCCACTTTTTTCATTTCATAATTTTGATTTTCTATAGAGAAATTTTCTATGGTTTCATATCCATCTAAAAACATTGATAGAATAGGTGTACCCAAGTATGTATCTGCATTAACATGTGATATGCCGACAAGCTCGCCATTAGAATTTCGGATTATCACATAAGCAGAGGCTTGTGGATCAGACAATTTTTCAATGTTTTTTAATCCCTCAACTGAAACTTCGGCAGCAGTTATCACATCATCCGTTTGAGAATGTACAGTTGTGACCGGAATTAAACATATGATAAATAATATCAAAATGGATATGTGATTTCTTTTCATATTCTATAACCAATGTGGTATTTCTAAGTAATTATCTAATTTCTCATTTTTTAACATTTTTAATAATGCATTTGCTTGCGGTGTTGATAACATTGGTTTATCAAATTCATTATCAGTTGATATTCTTGGACATGCAACTTGAATAAATGCATCGATTCCTGTAAAATTCTTTAATCTATCACTCGTAATGTCTGTTAATGCTAATAATTGAACTTCTTTACCTCTTTCTTCTAGTTCTTTTTTGAATTTTAAGGCTGTAACTTTTGCAAATTGACCCTCTTTAAGACCTACAATCACTCCAAAAACTTTTGCTTCTGTTGCTTTGAAAATTTTAAGAGTAGCTTTTTTCTCTAATTTTTCTGCAAAACTAGTAACGTCTCTTACTTCATTAAAGTAAGGATCTAAAATGTAAGTTGTTACTTTAGTTGATATTGCAACTCCTGCAGCATGAAAATTACTCTGTCCTAAAAATAAATTTACGTCCACCTTCTCTTTAATTTCCATCGCTGGATAGAATTCACATCCAAAAACTTGCCCATCATTTAACTGTCCTTTTCCTTTTCCAATTTTTACTATAATTCCACCTTCCTCTAGTTTCTTCTTGACAGGCTCAACTTGATGAAGATGTTGACTATCTGTAATTAATGAAACTGTTTTTCCTTTCAACATTTCTATTGCTTTTGGAATTACATCATCAAAAGGTACATCATCAAATGCATCAATCATCATAACATTATCTTGTTCACCAGGAAATGTTTCAAGTTTATTTGTATGGCCTATATTGAATAATATTTCTGCACCTAGTACTTTAGCGCCATTTGAATTAAGATCACATGTTCCCCAAGTTGTATCTGCCAAAACAAATGCAGGAATATCAAATTTTTTGGTAATATTTACTGCTGTTTCTTGAACCTGTGGCAACATGCCATCTGGTGCATTTAATGCAACTGTTACTGGTTTTCTTTCATTTATTATCTCAAAAATTCTCTTTTCATCAATTATTATCATTTGTTCTCAAAAGTGTCATTTTGAATTTAAACCAAACTCTTTGCCAAATCACTAAAATTCCTATATTCTACAGGTAAAGTATGCCAAAACAAATACTCCATATTGGTATTGATGATACTGATTCACCTAAAGGCATGTGTACTACATTTTTAGCTTACAAAATTATCAATCGATTAAAAAAAGAAAATGTAGATTTTCTTGATTTTCCAAATTTGGTAAGATTCAACCCTAACATTCCTTGGAAAACTAGAGGCAATGGAGCTGTTGGAATCAAAATCTCTACTTCTAATCCTAAAAAAATTAAAAATCTAGTAAAAAAATTTGTTAAACAATATTCTGATGTAAAAAATGGAGCAAATCCTGGTCTTGTTTTCTGTCAAGATGAGAATATTCCTAATGAATTTCTAAAGCTAAGTTCAGATGCAATGTGGAAATTAATTCATAGAAATGAAGCCAAAAAAATTCTTTCAAAATATAATTTTGATTTTTTTTATCTTGGAAATGGACAAGGATTAGTTGGGGCTACTGGTGTTATAGGTTATAACTTTCAAGATGAAACATATGAGTTACTTTCTTATCGTAAATCCTCTCAATTTGGAAAAAAACGAATTTTAGATAAATCAAAAGTTAAAAAAATGCAAGAAAAAACATATCCAAACACATTCAATAGTTTCGATTTAAAAAAAAATAAAGTCTTACTAATGCCTCATGGTCCTGATCCTGTATTTTATGGAGTTCGTGGAGAAAATTCAACGACATTAATCTCTGCATCAAAAATGATTCAACCTAAAGAAAAACTTGCTGGATATCTTATTTTTAAATCAAATCAAGGAACTGGTGATCATTTAAAAAATAAAATTGATGTAAATAATTTCTTACCTTATACATCTGGAACACTAGAAGGTGTTGTCATCACAAAGCCTATTATCACTAAAGGTGGTCATGTATTTTTTTCAATAACTGCTGATAATATAAAAATTAATTGTGCAGTCTATAAACCAACACAAATAACAGATGTTGCAAAACAATTGATTGTTGGAGATATTATCAATGTTGGCGGTGGTATTAGAAAAGCAACAAAAACATATCCCAGAATTTTAAATCTTGAATTCATTCAAATTATAAAACTTGAAAAAAAATCAAAATTAATAAATCCCTTTTGCAAAAATTGTCAAAAACATATGAAATCTAAAGGCAAAAATCAAGGTTTTCAATGTGTTAAATGTAAAAAAACATCTGCTTGTAAAAATCGCCAATTAATTACACGTTCAATAAAAGAACAAATCTATATCCCAGATGTTTCTGCCCACCGTCACCTTACAAAACCTGTCCAACGCATGAAACAAAAATCAAAATCTGAAAAATTCAATCCAAAATCCTCATGGATCAATAATTTTTAAAATCATAATAGCGGGGAGTAGATTTGAACTACTGGTTTTCGGGTTATGAGCCCGACGGGATGACCTGACTTCCCCACCCCGCTGAACAAAAATTCCTTATGAGGTATATACGCGTTTCAAATTCGGAAATGAATAAAAGGATTCTAATCAATTTTTTAACATGCTTAGAAAATTCCAAATTATTGGTATTGCTGGTGCTTTGATATTTTCTGCTGTAATTTTGACCGATACATTACCTTCAAACCCACCACCACTTCCTGAACCTATTGTTCAAAATGTTTCAACGGACTCTGTAGAAGTTGTAGCAATAAATTTTGAAAAACCATGGTCAATTACATTTGCTGATGAAAGAATATTTGTTTCAGAAAAATCTGGAAAAATCAAAATAATTACTTCATCTGGTTTACTTGAAACTCCATTAATCACATTACGTACACCTGAAATTTTTGGTGGTGGATTGCTTGGAATAACAACCCATCCTGATTTTACAAATAATCATTTTCTTTATGCATATTTCACATATGAAGAAGATGAAAAACTATGGAATAAGATAATTAGAATTACCGAAGAAGAAAACAAAGCTTCTGAAATTATTACTATACTCGATAAAATTCCTGGTTCAGCATTTAGTAATGGCGGAGTAATCAAATTTGGTCCTGATGGAAAATTGTATGTTGGAACAGGTTCTGTGTCTGATTTTTCAGATGAATCGCAAAACCTTGATTCTCTTACTGGAAAAATTCTTAGATTAAATGATGATGGTACAATACCTGCTGATAACCCATTTGAAGAATCATACGTGTTTACACTCGGACATAGAAATCCAACAGGCTTTGCATGGAATGATCAAGGACTAATGTATGCAACCGAATCAGGTCCAACAAAAAATGATGAAATTAACTTGATAAGTGTAGGTTCTAACTATGGTTGGCCTGAAGTTCAATGTTATTCAAATAATGATAATTTTGTAAATCCTCTGGAATGTTTTGATCCTGGATTAGAACCTGGTGGAATTATCTTTTATTCTGGAGACAAACTTGACATTGATAATAAAATGATTCTTGCTTCACAAAAAGCAACAAATCTATTCAAAGTTGAAATAAATGATGGCGATGTAGATCTTGAACGTATTTTGAGTGGTGTAGGTAGAATTAGAGATGTAGCACAGGGTCCTGATGGTTATGTCTACATCATAACTACCAATACGGATGGAAAAGCATTTCCAGCACCGGATGATGATAGATTATTGAGGATATTGAAATAAAATGACTGATTCATCCATTCCTAAATTCTTTGAAAAATCTCATGAGGAAAAATTGGATATTATTTGTAATTTTTCGGATTTGAATGATGATGAATTAAATCATCTCAAAAATTCAACTGGTGGAATAGACTTTGAA
>JAOMAI010000022.1 GCA_028344155.1 Candidatus Nitrosopelagicus sp. | reverse complement strand
GATATCTGCTTTCTTTTTCTTATCATCTATGAGATTTGTCAGAAAATGTGAAATCTTATCTGAGACCAATAAGAGCGCAAAATGAGTGCCTACTGCAAGCACTGCACCAAGTATAAGATTATCTAAAACTACGTAAAAATATACAAAAACTCCTATTGATGGAACGGCCAAAATTACTCCTAAAATAGAACTTACCCAGACTCCTAACGCAAGAAAATCAATTTGTGCATCTTTGTATGGGCTCATTACCCTTTTGATTTCTGGTTGAGCTCGTTCCTTGATTACATAATACAGTTTGTTATTTGGAATGACTCTTAGTTGCATATTCTATTCAGCTTCTTTTATGATTAATTTTGACATTGTGGTTTCAACTGGAATTTTTTGTTCAACTGCAAATGCAATTGCCCCAATGTTTCTAACTTCATATCCTATTAATTTTGAAATTCCTATGACCGTTGCAAAACTGAACATTTTTGAAAATGATCCGTTAATGGCTTTGTAATATGCCATTTCAAATGCATGTTCAAATTCTGCAATTGCTTCTACTTCATCTTCTGTCTCTGGTACCAAATCCTTGTATCGTGTTGATGATAATTCATCTAATGCATCTTTGACACTTTCTGCTGCTCTCATTCTGTCCATTACCTGGTTTGGAATGTTTAGTGTTGCAGAGCAACTCAATTCTTGAATTCTTTCATCATCTAATCCCCAGAACTTTCCTCTAACAACGCTCATCACATTGTAAAAGTCAATTTCCATTCCAAAGACATGAGATATGTCTTGGTCATTTTCACTACGTAGTGATTTTGAGACATTTTGGTAAAACATCTTATCAAAGTAGATATCAAATGCTTGAATGTTTTTAGTTTCATTGTATAGTTCAACTGCTTTTTGAATTTCTGTATTAAATGGTGATGAACCTAATGATGATACCGCTTCTTCCAAATCCTTTGCAACAAGTGCTTTGACTACGGTATCTCTTTGTTTTGTTAATTCTTCAGCATGCATGTTAAAGTAGGCTGAAATTTCCTCTTGAGTTTTTCCAAGAATTTTTCCTTTCAAAACAAGTTTTAGATTTGATATGAGAAATTTCTGAAAAAAGGCATCCAGAATTTTTGCGTTTCCAGAGGCTTTTGCAATCTTAAACTGTTGATTTGCGAGATATGTCTTTAGAGCCATTTCCAATTTTTCGGCTGTATATGGCTTTGTGACAGAGTTGACCGCTTCAAGATATTTTGTATTTTTAATTCTAGTAACTAATTCATCTAGATCACGAGATTCGGCTAATGTTTGGAGATCTGGTCTTTTTAGTAATTGACCACGCTTACTATAGGATTTTACAGTAACGAAAATTTTCTGAGAACCTCCAGAGCCCATTTAGCTTTTCTCACGCCGAACTGATTTTAAATGTTTGTTAAACATCTCAGTCAATTTTCTTTAGAAAATCGATAGTTTGATCCCGATCTGCCTTTGAAAGCTTTGAAAATCCCTCTAACAACTCCATCTGAAGTTGAGCTGAATCATCTGCAGATTTACTCACATTTTCTACCGTAAATGGAAGTAGATCGTCTATGTTACTTTCACAATATGCCTTGACATATCTTTCAAAAACTGAAAAACCAAAATGAGGTGCAATCTTCACCAATTTCTCCATAATCTCAAATGCCTGTTTTTCATTATCATCTGCTGCCTGATTCACTATTCCTTTGAGAATTTTTTTCCTATCTGAAATCTTGTCGATAGCTAAAGATACAATCATTCCTTTTTTTGTTAAATGATAAAATGGCATTCCATTTTGCTGCAGTGCTTTTGGTCCTCTTTTGAGAGGAAGTCTTCCTTCTTCTGCTACTATTCCTAATGGAATCAAAACCTCATCCAAATCTCTGAATATTCCTGAATAGATATTCTTCCACAAGATTTTATTTTCCTCTGCTATGCTTTGAGATATCGCAGTTCTCGTTTTTGATGCAGAATTAGTCGAATTTGATAGATGATGTATAATTGCTCTTTGTCTAATTGCCTCCCCTGTTATCTGCTGTTTTTTTGTCTTGAAGGTATCAAATATCGCCAATCGTGTTTTTTCAGATTTCATCTCTTATTTTGCCTCATTAAGTAACATGATTTATTCATTTTATGTTACTATCACAATATACTATAATATAATAATTTACACCATGTACAGAATTTAAATCTTAATTGTTATATACATTCATCCAGCGGTTTTGATCAATGAAATCTCGAAACCATAAGTATGCTCTAATACTTATGGCCGCAGTC
The DNA here is from genome assembly GCA_028344155.1 of Candidatus Nitrosopelagicus sp. Taxonomy (GTDB): domain Archaea; phylum Thermoproteota; class Nitrososphaeria; order Nitrososphaerales; family Nitrosopumilaceae; genus Nitrosopelagicus. The sequence continues at coordinate 11,357 of JAOMAI010000022.1, read as the reverse complement.
GCTATGACGGCAACAGGTGCTCTATCAACAGCATATGCCCAACAAACCTCTGATGGTATGGATGGCTATGTAGTCGGTGATCCCGATGGTGGTGCTGGTATCTATACCGGTAACCCAAACGAATGTTGGTACGACACTGATGATGACGGCGTCCCAGACATGTACTGTTATGTAGATACAGGTGACATGGCTTGGATGCTAACCGCAAGCTCTCTAGTACTTTTCATGACTCCAGGTGTTGCATTCTTCTACGGAGGATTAGCAAGATCAAAGAACGCAGTCAATACAATTGGCATGGTGTTCATTATCATGGGTCTCATGAGTGTACAATGGGTATTGTGGGGTTATTCACTTGCATTCGGCGGAATAGATAATGATGCAAACATGTTCATGGGCAACCTTGATTATGTCGGCTTCAACCAAGTTTCACACTGGGCACCGTTAGGTGCTCCAAGTCCATGTGAAGATACTTGGGCACACTATTACCAAATGCAAACGATGAAGGAGGGAGATGTATGTAGTGATACATGGCCAGGCACAGTGCCTCACCAACTATTTGCTATGTTCCAAGCAACCTTCGCAATCATCACACCAGCACTAATTGTTGGTGGTTTAGTTGACCGTATGAAATTCAGTGCAATTGTAGTCTTTGTTCTCTTATGGGGAACATTCGTCTATGACCCAATTTGTCATTGGGTATGGGGCGGTGGTTACATCGGCGGAGGAAGCTTAGACTTCAACCCTGACTTATCACCATCATATGCACTTGACTTCGCTGGCGGAACTGTGGTTCACATTTCATCTGGATTTACAGCACTTGCAGGAGCCTTAATCCTCGGAAGAAGATTAGGTTATGGCAAAGTTCCAATGGAACCACACAATGTACCTATGGTAGTTCTTGGTGCATCAATTCTATGGTTCGGATGGTTCGGCTTTAACGCTGGAAGTGAAGTAATGGTAGATGGAATCACTGTAAGCGCATGGACAGTCACAAACACTGCCACCGGTATGGCGACAGTAACGTGGGTGTTGATGTCATGGGCACACACAGGCAAACCTAGTATAGTAGGTGCCGCAACAGGAGCCGTCGCAGGCTTAGTCGCAATCACACCAGCATCTGGTTGGGTTGGACCAATGGCTGCAATAATTATCGGTATTGCTGCAGGTACAGTTTGTTATGGATGTGTTGCATTCAAGAACGCTCGAAAGTGGGACGATGCCCTCGATGTATGGGGAGTTCACGGTATGGGTGGTTTAACCGGTGCTATCTTAACAGGTACACTAGCTAGTCCACACATCTGGGACACAGGTGACGGTATCGGCGCATGGACAGGCACACCAGAAGGTTATGAACAACAAGCAATTTCAATAGTTGCTGCAGGAATGTCAATTGCATATGCATTTGGTGTCTCCATTGTAATCTTCAAGGTAATGGATGCAGTTTGGCCTGGAGGAATCAGAGTCACTCCTAAAGAAGAGGAAATTGGACTCGATCTCTCACAAAACGGTGAAAGAGCATACGTAAACGAATAGAAAAAAATACTTTTCTTTTTTTCTTTTTTTAATTTTACCAAACAGCGGATGCTAAACTAATTTTTATTCCACACCACAAAGAATTATTCATGTTTATCTCAACTCAGGACTTGGAAAAAATCCACCAAGATAATTCTGTTTTGATTTTGGATGCTCGCTCATACAAGGATTATTCTGCTGGTCATATTCCTGGTGCTGTAAGTTTAGATCTATTCTCATTTCATTGGGCTGATACCTCTCAAAAAGGATTGATAAGTTTTGGTGAACATATGAGAAAGATCTTATCTTATGCAGGAGTTGATGAAAATAAGAAAATAATTTTTTATGATAATACTTCTGGAATGCTTGCAGCTAGAGGTGTTTGGATGTGTCTTTACTTTTCACATCCAGATGTTCAGTTATTAGATGGCGGTATCTCAAAATGGATTGGAGAGAACTTACCAACTGTTACTGAATCTACTATTTACAAACCATCGAATCTTACTACACAAATTGATCCTTCAATCATAATTGGATTTGAAGAATTAAATGAAAATATTGGAAAAGTCACAATAATTGATGCTCGTTCTCCTGATGAGTTTGATGGAACTACTCCTAGAGCGGCTCGTGGTGGACATATTCCTACTGCAAAAAATATCGATTGGAAAAACAACCTTGATGGTTCTGGCAAACTCAAACCTGATGAAGAATTAGAATCTCTATATCAAATGAATAAGGATGCACCAATTGTTACTTACTGCCAGGGTGCATATCGTGCTGCAAACAGCTATCTATCTCTGAAAAAAATAGGCTTCAAAAATGTCAAAGTGTATTTGGGGTCTTGGGGAGAATGGGGAAATAACTTGGATCTTCCTATAGAAAAATAGAGAATCTCTATATCATCTTAAGTGATTAAATGATCATGATACCAAAATTTCTTGTAATGTTTCTAGGTTGTTTCTCTGGAAGTATAGCAGGGATTGTTCCAAGTAATCTGATTATGTTTTATGGATTCACAACTGAAACTTTTACCATATCCATCCCGTTTATTGTTGGAGGTGTTATTGGTACTGTAGTTTGTTTTGTTTTTGCTCATAAAATGAATGATGTTAGAACTGAAATGTAAAAAAAATAATTATTTTCTATTCCACTTGAATTGGTTATAGAGCATTTCTGGCACTACTTGTCTAAATGGTTGTGCACCACCATCATACCATTTGGTGAAAAATTCATACAAATGAAGTCTTAGTGATTGGATGTAAACAATTAACCCTTCAATCATCATGATTCCAATATTTCCTCCGATAAGTAATGCTAATGCTCCTGGAGATTCTACTCCGCCTAATGAAACAAATGAATTATTGACTGTAAGTAATAGCGCTGCATGTACAAGTAACATAATTCCAAGCCGAGCATAACTAATTGTATGTGCAAGACACTCTACACTTTTTCCAAGTAAAACTTCCATGAAGACGTTTGCGGGACTTCCTCCTTCTTCTGGATGTGCTTTGATGTGTTTTAATCCACCAATCATCATTACCACAATTGATGCAATTACTATAACTCCTGCAATTCTTGTAATAATCCAAACCTGAGCCCAATCTCCTAAGAAAACAGTTACCCATGGTACTGCTTCTGTATGTATTTTTGAATACATGTTCATTACATCATAACCTGAACCAATTGCACACATCATGATTACAACGATTCCACCGTAAAGTGTAACATTTGGAATTGCTTCTGTAAACATTGTAGTTTTCTTACCCTCTTTTGCCAATTTTTTGATGTGTAACAAAAATGCCCAAACAATGTGAATTATTCCCAAAAATAATGAAACCTTTAGAATCATAATTACTTGTTCAAAGTTTAGTTCTGCTACACTAATCACGCCTACTAGCCATGAGATTGAATATAATGCTCCGCCCTCTTCTAAGAGTCCTTCAAATGGTTGTATGTGGTCTATGTGGAATCCAAATGCTTCGCCTGTTCCAACTCCCGCTATTGCTGCTGCTGCACCAGAGATTGCAATGAGCATTCCCCATCTAGAAAGATTTCCTTGTCCTTTTAATTTGAAGACTAAACCTAATCCCATTAGTAATAATCCGTGACCTACATCTGCAAACATCAGTCCATAAAAGATTGGCCACATCAATGCAATCATTGGTGTTGGGTCTGATTCTCCTTTCTTTGGAATTCCCTGACTTTGTGTGATTACCTCAAATGTTCTAACAAAAATTTTATTATCAAATAGAGTTGGCGTCTTTTTTACTAGTTCCGGATCTGAAACATCTTCTACAACAGACATCCATTTACTTGTAACATCTTTGAATTTCTTCTCCATCTTCTTTGGAATGTATCCTTGAATTACCGCAAAGTTTTTTGTTCCACCAGGTTTTCTTAATAATTCTAAAATATCTTTTGCAACCTGTGCCTTTTCATGTAGTGTTAGTATGTCTTTTCTAACCTTTGCAGTTAACTTTGCAAGTTCTTTTGATACTTTCTTGTGTTTTTCCTCAAATTCTTTAATTTTTAATTCTGCAGTTGCATATGCCTTTGTTGGAACTTGTTCTACGCCTTCTGGAATAGAAAATGGATTTGCGTTAAAACTACGCATTACTTTGAGAATTTTCTCCAAGTTTGCAACATCTGCAATAATCATAATTGCTGATTCTTCTTTTGTATTCAAATCATATTGATTAATTGTAATGTTATCTAGTGTCCTTTTAATTTCATCAATATCTTTTGTTTGAACAATAAACAAGTTTGTGTAAAATTGCTTCATTAGCCCAAATCCGGCAAGATCAATGTTTAGCTTCTTTACAATTTCTAATGTTTCTTTTAATGTGGTATAATCACCAATCTCTTTTTTGTACTCCTCTTGCTCTTTGAGTAATTTTGCAGGAGCATCAATTATTCCAGGTGCCTTTTTCATGACATCCTCGACCATCTTCTCTAATTCATCTAATTCTTGATTCTCTTTTTTGAATACAGTTCCTTTAAACAAAATCTCAATCATTCCAACCTCTCTTGGAATTCCTAATCCCTTGATTACCTCATCAACCTCTTGGAATGTCTGTTGGGCTTTAAGCAAAATATCATCAACTTCAGGAGTAACGGTCTCTGATGTAGAATCTATTTTGTGAAACCACTCGAATTCTGTTAATCTAGAAACAATTTGTGGTGTCTCCGATCTAGGTAAAACAACCGTCCCGATTTTTAGATCTGCGACTACCAAGATATCGATGTTGTGAAACGTGTATGTTTAAAATCTTTCCAAAACCCCAACATTAAAATCCCATTCTTTAAAACGGCATTCATTGTCTTCTAATTCTGGTTTAGAATCTACCATCGATCAAGTTTTAGAACGTAATTCATCTGAATTTTCACAAAGTCTGAAAAATTCACTCACAGATGCCCAAAAAACACTTTCAGACTCATTACCAATGCTTGAAGAAGAGTATGAAAAAATCATTGCTGATGGTAAAAAAGAAGCAGACAAGATTGAAAAACAGATTATTGGAAGTGCTGATCTACAATCTAGAAACAAAACTCTCCTAATTGTCCAAGAATCTACTGATAAGGTTCTTGAAAAAGCAAAAGAAAAGATCTCAAATATGGATAGAAATTCTGAATATTCAAGTTTAATTGCAAAATTACTTACTGAAGCAACCTCCGCACTAAACACTAGTGACGTTATAGTTTTCACAAATTCTAAAGACAAGGATGTAGTTCAATCTGCAGTTTCAAATATCTCTGGTGCAGAACTATCAAATGATACAATTGATTGTATGGGTGGAGTTAAAGTAACTTCAAAAGATGGATCTATGAGTTTTGATAATACCATCGATGCAAGAATTGAATTATTGAAACCTTTAATTAGAAAAGATATTGCAGCACAATTCAACTTAGGTAATAATTGATATGGTAGCACAAGGCAAAATTGTATGGATTAGCGGACCGGCTGTAAAAGCCGATGGTATGGCTGATGCAAAAATGTACGAAACCGTATCTGTTGGTGAATCAAAATTAATTGGTGAAGTAATTCGTCTTACTGGCGATGTAGCATTCATTCAAGTTTACGAATCAACATCTGGTCTAAAGCCAGGTGAACCGGTAGTTGGTACTGGAGACCCTCTTAGTGTTTTCTTAGGACCTGGAATTATTGGTCAAATTTATGATGGAATTCAAAGACCGCTAAAAGACTTAGCCGCAAAATCAGGCTCATTCATTGGTAGAGGTATAACAACCACTCCTGTTGATATGACAAAAGAATATCACTTTAATCCAACTGTTGCAGTTGGCGATGAAATTGAAGCCGGTAACATTATTGGAACCGTTCCAGAATCATCATTAATTGAACATAAAATTCTAGTTCCGCCAGATCATCAAGGTGGGAAAATTACAAAAATTGTTTCAGAAGGAGATTATAATTTAGATACAGAAATTGCAACCGTGGAAAAAGATGGTCAAACATCAACACTAATGATGTGGCATAAATGGCCTGTAAGACAACCACGTCCATATCTTAAACGATATGATCCAACCGTTCCATTACTTACTGGTCAAAGAGTTATCGATACATTTTTCCCATTAGCAAAAGGTGGTACCGGTTCTATTCCGGGAGCATTTGGTACTGGAAAAACTGTAACACTGCATCAAATTGCAAAATGGGCTGACTCTCAAGTTGTAGTCTACATTGGTTGTGGTGAAAGAGGTAATGAGATGACTGAAGTATTAGTTGAGTTCCCGGAACTCAAAGACCCACGAACAGGAAAACCACTCATGGACAGAACTGTCCTTGTTGCAAATACAAGTAACATGCCAGTAGCAGCAAGAGAAGCAAGTATCTACACAGGTGTAACAATTGCAGAATATTATCGTGATATGGGATATGACGTCGTGCTTGTAGCAGATTCTACAAGCAGATGGGCAGAAGCACTTCGTGAAATGTCAGGAAGACTAGAAGAGATGCCTGCAGAAGAAGGTTATCCATCATATCTTGCATCAAGATTAGCAGAATTTTATGAAAGAGCAGGACGTGTTCAAGCAAAAGGTTCTCCTGAAAGAGACGGTTCAGTATCTCTCGTAGGTGCTGTATCTCCATCTGGTGGTGACTTTACCGAACCAGTTACAACCCACACAATGAGATTTATCAAAACATTCTGGGCTTTAGATGCCAGTTTAGCATATTCAAGACATTATCCATCAATTAACTGGATGAACTCCTATTCTGGATATCTTGCAGATATTGCAAAATGGTGGTCAGAAAACATCAGTAAAGATTGGTTAGACATTAGGAGTCAAACATATGGAATCTTACAAAGAGAAGATACACTAAAAGAAATCGTCAAACTGCTAGGACCAGAAGCACTTCCAGATGAAGAAAAACTAATCCTAGAAGTTGCAAGAATGATTAAGATTGGAATCCTACAACAAAACTCCTTTGATGATGTCGATACCTACTGTAGTCCTGAAAAACAATTCAAATTAATGAAATTACAAGTTGACTTTTACAATAAAGGTCAACAAGCACTAAAAGATGGTGCATCACTAGCTGACATTCGTTCCATGAATGTAATCTCATTATTACTAAAAGCAAGAATGGATGTCAAAGATGATGAGATGCCAAAATTAGATAAAATAGAAACTGATATGATAGAACAATTCAATAGTGTTACAGGAGTAAAGGTTGAAAATTGAGTAATCAAGGTGGAGTTCAATACAGCAAAATTGCTGAGATTAAAGGACCGCTCGTAATTGTTGATGGTGTTGATAATGCAGCATTTGATGAACTAGTTGAGATTGAAACAACTGAAGGTGAAAGACGTCTAGGTAAAGTCTTAGAAGTTGGAAACGGTAAAGCAGTTGTACAAGTCTTTGAAGGAACAACAGGTCTTTCTGTATCTGGAACAAATGCAAAATTTGTTGGCAAAGTTATGGAAATGCCGGTATCAGAACAAGTACTTGGTAGAGTTTTTGATGGTTTAGGAAGAGCAAAAGATGGTCTACCAGAACCAGTTGCAGATTCATTTTTAGATATTAACGGAGCACCAATGAATCCTGAACAAAGAGAATATCCAAAAGATTTCATTCAAACAGGAGTTTCTGTTATTGATGGAATGCTCACTCTTGTAAGAGGACAAAAACTTCCAATATTTTCAGGCTCTGGTATGTCACATAACATCTTGGCTGCACAAATTGCACGTCAAGCAGCAATTATTGGAACAGATGACAGTTTCGCTGTAGTATTTGCAGCAATTGGTGTGCAATACAGTGAAGCAGAATATTTCAAAAGAAGTCTAGAAGAATCTGGTGCACTCAAAAGAAGTGTACTATTTTTGAATCTCGCAGATGATCCTGCAATTGAGAGAATTATCACACCTAGAGTTGCATTAACTGTAGCAGAATATCTTGCATATGACTTAGGAATGCATGTACTGGTTATTCTTACTGATATGACAAACTATGCAGAAGCACTTCGTGAAATTAGTGCAGCAAGAGAAGAAGTACCTGGACGAAAAGGTTATCCAGGTTATCTTTACACTGATCTTTCTACAATTTATGAAAGAGCAGGACGATTAAAAGGCAAAAAAGGAAGCGTAACACAAGTACCTATCTTAACAATGCCATCTGATGATATTACACATCCAATTCCAGATCTTACTGGATACATTACAGAAGGACAACTTGTACTAGGACGTGATTTGTTTAGACAAGGAGTTTACCCACCAATCAATATCTTGATGAGTCTTTCTAGAATCATGAAAGACGGAATTGGTGAAGGAAGTACCCGTGCTGATCATCAAGAAATCTCAAATCAAAATTATGATGCATATTCTCGTGCTCAAGAAGTAAGAGCATTAGCAGGAATTGTAGGAAAAGCAGGACTTACACCAGTTGATCTTAATTACATGAACTTTGGTGATGAATTTGAAAAGAAATTCTTGACACAGGCAATTGATGAAAATAGAACAATTGAAGAAACACTGGGCTTACAATGGAACTGTGTTTCAAAACTTCCAAAGAATGAATTAACCAAAGTTAAAGACAAATACGTAGACCAATACTACAAGGAATAATTCTAATGTCATTTGGACAAAACGTAACAGCAACAAAGATTGAGCTTTTCAAGTACAAACGTTCTAGTCAAGTTGCTACTATGGTACAGGGAATTTTAGATGATAAACGTAAAGTTTTACTAAAAAATATTGAAGAAATGATTGCTGAAGCACAAAAAACTAGAGGTGGAATTTGGGAGCCCTTACAAGATATTTACAAATCAGTTAACGAATCATACCTATCTTTAGGTGTAGCAACAGTTGATTCTGTAGCACAATCTACACCTGGTGTGATGGAGGTAGAATCTGATGTAAAACGTGTAGTAGATGTGACTATTCCTGTACTAAGTGTCACTGAAAAAGACACAAAATCAATTCCTTATGGATTTGCAGATACAAATGCATCAATTGATCGTGGTGCAAAATTAATCAAAGATTTACTTCCAAAAATTTGTAAGGCTGCCGAATATGAAAATTCTATTTTTAGTCTAGCAAAAGCTCTTGAAAAGACACAAAAACTTCTAAATGCTTTAGAAAATGTAATTATTCCTCAATACAAACAGCGAGTTCGCTTTATACTTGCTACACTAGAAGAACGAGAAAGAGAGGAATTCGCAAGGTTAAAAAAAGTGAAAGCTTCAATGGAGAAAAGGCAATAAAATGGCAAAAGACGAAATTAAAAAATTACTTGAAAATTCTAAGAAAACTTTAGATCAGGAATATGAAAATTCATCAAAATCAATTAAAGATAAACTTCAAACTGCAAAAAAGAAAACTTTGGACAAGATCTAATAAAATTGGGTGTTGGTTTAAATATGGTTACTAGAATTCAAAAATTGAAAATGAGACCCCTATCAATATTCTTACTTGCAGTCATCGCAGTTTCATTTACAGGACTTACCGGTGTAGCACATGCTCAGGAAGGAGACGCTTCTTCTGGTAGCGGTGATGGTTCAAAATTAATCGGTGCAGGTCTTGCATTTGGTCTTGCAGCAATGGGTGCAGGAATTGGTCTAGGTTATGTTGGTTCTGCAGGTTTAGCAGTAATTACTGAAAACCCAGCATTACAATCCAAAGTGTTCATCTTCATCGGAATGGTAGAATCAATTGCAATCTACGGTATCGTTATGATGTTCATTATCTTAGGACAATAATCAAAAAAATAATTTTTTTAAAATTTTTTAATTCTTTTTGCTGATTTTTAGATCATTAACATCTAAAATTCTTCCACAGTATCTACACTTTAGCACAAGATTTTCTTTATCCATGACCTCCATTGTAGATTCAATGTGTTCTTGACTGTTAGTTATGCAATCTGGATTTGAGCATCTAAAAATTTGTTCTATCTGATTTGGTAGTGAAACTCGTCTTTTTTCAACCAATTTGTAATTCTTGATAATATTTACAGTCGAAGACGGAGCAATTACGGCTAGCTTGTTTGTATCATCGTCTTCTAGAAATCTACCTTCTACCTTTATCATGTCTTTTTTCTTTAATTTACCGCTAGGCATGTTTAATGCAATTGTTATGACATTTCCACGACTGCCATCAATTTCAAGTGCTTCTAAAACATTGAGGCCTTTTCCTTCGTTAATATGATCAATTACGGTCCCATCTTTGATACGTCTGACTATCAGATCAGATTGTTCCATAGAATAGTTTGTATATCTGCCACTATATATGATTCAAAGAATGAATAATTTTTCTCAAGAAAATATCATATCCATACGTGATTTATCCAAGGATGATCTTGAGCAAATCTACTCTAAAACTAACGAAATCATTGAAATGAAGGCAGAACAAAGACGGGAAATAGCCAGAGGAAAAACTTTAGGATATCTTTTCTTCGAACCAAGTACTAGAACTAGACTTAGCTTTCAATCTGCCATGGCTTTGATTGGGGGAACATCATTTGGAATTGCCGATGCAACATCTTCTTCTGTTCAAAAAGGTGAAAGTCTAGCTGATACTGTAAGAATAATGGCTGGATACACTGACGCAATTGTTCTGCGCCATTCCTTAGATGGTTCCAGTAAATTTGCAGCAGAAGTATCAACAAAACCTGTAATTAATGCAGGTAGTGGAACAGAAGAACATCCTACACAAGCAATTCAAGATTTGTATACGATAAAAAAAGAATTAGGTAAAATCGATGGAAAAAATATTGGAATAGTTGGTGATCTGAAATACGGAAGAACAGTTTACTCTTTGTTGTATGGATTAAGCCATTATGATGTTAATGTACATCTGATATCTCCTGAATCATTAAAAATTAGAAGTGATTCTACATACAATCTTAAAGAAAATTTATCATATACAGAATCTGAAAATCTTGATGAGTACATAGAAGATCTAGATGTCTTGTATGTAACAAGAATTCAAAAAGAAAGGTTTCCTGATGAAGAAGAATATGTCAAAGTAAAGGGTAGTTATGTAATAGGTCAAGATGTTGTAAATAAAATGAAAGAAGATTCAATACTATTACATCCTCTTCCAAGAATTGACGAAATTTCTACAGATGTTGATTCTACAAAACAAGCAAAATACTTCCAACAAGCTGAATATGGAAAATTTACTCGTGCAGCAATTTTGAGTATACTTCTACAATAAGAAAACAATAGTCATACTTGATCTATATGCCAAAATATGATTAAATACAAATTTTGTAATAATATATGGAAATGTCACTTTATGACTACAAAAAAGGAAATCTCCTAATTTGCTTCGAGTGTAGTGAAGACTCTAATCAATGCAAATGCATACAATCAAAAGTTGAAGAATCTAGTT
>JAOMAI010000021.1 GCA_028344155.1 Candidatus Nitrosopelagicus sp. | reverse complement strand
ACCTGAATTTGAAAAATCTTTCGTTGATAAGATTTCAAGTCAATTTACTGGCGATGTAGAAGTTGGTTATATCAAAGAAAATAGAACTAGAGTAAATGTAAAAAAAGAGAAAATTCTTGAAGTTGCACAATTCATCAAAGATAACTTACCTTTCGATCATGCAGAATCTGTTACTGGGGTTGATTTTCCTGAAGATAAGGAAATTGGCGTTGTATACCACTTGGGTTCCTACACCGATCCTACCTATTCAAAACAAGTCTTAGCACTAGCAACCAGAGTTCCACGTGAGGAAAATCCTAATCCTGGAAATGACTCTACAAAATTACCAAGTCTGAGAGATATGTTTTACAGTGTTGAGTTTCATGAACGTGAAATATTTGAAATGCTTGGAGTTTACTTTGAAAGTCATCCTGATAATCGACGTTTACTATTGCCTGAAGATTGGGCAGATCTACCTCCACTAAGAAAGGACTTTAGGAATAAAGGAAGATAAAATGGCTGAACAAGTAATTCCAACTAAAAAAATGCCTCCAGGTCTACAGGTAGAAAATGTAGACGATAGGATTATGACACTAAATGTTGGTCCACAACATCCTGGTTCTGGACACATGAGAATTATTGTAAAGATTGACGGTGATTACATTGTCGATGCAGATCCTGATCCTGGTTACGTTCATCGTGGTGAAGAAAAAATGGCTGAATCTAGAAACTACATTACAAATATTCCTCATCTAGAGCGACCTGTAATTCATGATTCTTGTAATATTTTGTATCCTTATGTTTTAGGAGTTGAAGATTTAGTAGGAATTGAAGTTCCAGAACGTGCAAAGTATGTTCGTGTAATTGCAGCAGAACTAAACAGATGTATCTATATTCAATACTGGCTTGCAATCTATGGAATATTTCTTGGACATTCTACAATGTTTATGTGGCCTGCAGGAGATAGGGAACTTTTAATTGATTTAATGGAAAAAATTACTGGCGCTAGAGTAACACATGCATACTTTATCCCAGGAGGTGTTAGAAATGATGTTCCTGCAAACTTTGAAGATGTATGCTTACGTCAAGTAAATTACTTTGAAAAACGTATCAAAGAATATGCCGATATCTTTTATGATAATCCAATTCTAAAAGCACGAACCGAAGACACCGGAGTATTATCTAGAGAAGATGCAATTCGTTTAGGAACTACAGGTTCAGTTCTTCGCGCAAGTGGTGTTGATTATGATCTAAGAATCAAAGAACCATATGATGTCTATGATGAACTTGATGTACATACCAATGTACTAAAATCGGGTGATTCATACGCACGTTCTAAAATCCCTTGGCTTGATATGTTAGAGAGTTGTAATATTATTAGACAAGCATTAGAGAAAATGCCAAAATCAGGCTCTATTAGAACAAAACTCAAACCAAATCCAAAAGGTAGAGAAGATGAAGTTTATCGTAGAGTTGAAAGTGGAAGAGGTTCAGCAGGCTGTCACATCATTTCAAGAGGAAAACCTGAACCATATCGTCTAAAACTTAGTGTAAGTTCTTTCAGAAATTTAATTGCATTACCATACTTGCTAAAAGGAGAAAAACTTGGAAACATGCCAGCAGTTTATTGGAGTCTAAACTATTGGCCAGTGGAGGCTGACCGATAAATGTCTGTTATTGCACCAAAATTCCGTCTTGGATATTTCCTAAAAGGAATTTTTGATAATGCATTTTGGATTCTAACAATTGTAACACTTGCAGGAATTCCAGCAATTCAAATTGTATTATTTTATCTAGAATTACCGGTAATTGACGGTGAACTTCTAACCGCTTTCTTGGCATTTACATGGCTGTTTAACCCGACAATGCAGATTCCATTAATTAAGGCGCTTATCTATTCTGATTTATTTAGAATTGTAGCCTTCCCTGGATTTGGTTTTGCAGCATTGATAGCTGCAGGAACAATTTTTGTTGAAAGAAAAATGTTAGCGAAACTACAACTTCGTGTTGGTCCATTTTATTGTGGCAAAGTTGAAGGTATTTTACAACTAGCAGGTGATGGCTTGAAATTAATCTCAAAAGAAATTATCATTCCTGCAAAAGCTGACAAACCATTATTCTGGGCAGCGCCGGTATTGTTTGTCGGCACTGCTGCTGCATTTGTCGCATTAATCCCTGTTGCACCTGGCGGATGGGTTGTTGCAGACTTGGATGTAGGTTTACTTGCAGTATTTGCAGTAATTGGATTTTTTCCAATCATTACAATCTTATCAGCATGGTCTGCCAACAGTAAATTCCCATTCATTGGTGGAATTAGAGCACTTCATCAAATGGTATCGTTTGAAATTCCATTAATTTTATCTCTCTTGGGAGTTGTAATTTTAACTGGAACGCTTAATCTTAGTGAAATTGTAGAATCTCAAAGTAGTTTCCCTTGGATTATCTTCATGCCAATTGGCGCAATTGTTTTCTTTACTACTATGTTAGCTGAACTAGAAAGAATTCCATTTGATCTTCCAGAAGCAGAAAGTGAAATTGTAGCAGGATGGTTAACTGAATTTTCTGGAATGATGTATGGATTAGTTCAATTAGGTTCTTATCTCAAACTTTATGCGTTTGCAGCATTATTTGTAATAATTTTCTTAGGTGGATGGACCGGTCCTGTATTCTGGCCTCCATTAGAGACTGAACTAATTACCGAAGGTATTCCAATTCCAAACTATGCTGGTGACCCAATTCTCACAGTTAACACACCTGGTTTACCATTACTTGACAAAGATCCAAATGAATGGGTCCTGCAGGAACAGGGTGAACTGGTGTATACTAGCGGACAGCTATTAGTTAGCGGCGTTATTTGGTTTGTACTAAAAACAGTTGGAGTAATTTTCTTTATACTATTACCAAGAGGTGTATTCCCAAGAATCAGACTCGATATGTTGTTGCACATTGGTTGGTACAAACTAATTGGTTTATCCTTCGTTAACATCTTTATTGCACTCGGATTGGTGTATGCTGGAGTAATAGGACCTGGAGGAATTTTGTAATGGGAACTGCAACTGGAATCATCAAAGCATTAAACTCCGGAATTAAACATCTGGCAGTAAAACGTTTTACTTTGAGATATCCTGAACAAAAATTGAAATTTGTTGGAGATGGTTACCAATTTGATCCTGCATCTGGTGTTGCTATTGCAGGTCTAAAGGGTAGACACATGTTATTCCATGATCATTGTACTGGATGCCAATTATGTTCAATTGCATGTGAAGGCGTTGCCGAAGCAATTGCAATGGTAAAAGTTCCTGACAAGTGGGGACAAAATGCAAAATCAATCATGCCACAAATTGACTATGGAAAATGTGTCTTTTGCGGATTATGTGTTGACGCATGTCCATTTTATGCATTATACATGTCAAATGACTATGAATTATCATCATTTACCAAAGAGGGCTTAATTTACACACCTGCACAATTACAGGTTAAACCACAAGTTCAACAAGATTCAGAATTAATTATTGATAAACGGGGCGCCAGACATGGCTGATGCTCTGTTCTTAGCTATTTCTGTATTAACAATCGGCTCTGCAATTGCAGCACTTGAAATGCGTTCACTTGTTTACGGTTCAATTGCATTAATGGGAACACTAGGTGGTGTTGCAGGCTTTTACGTAATGTTAGATTCTCCATTTGTCGCAATGTTCCAATTAGCAGTTTATGTTGGCTCTATTGCTGTTCTTATCTTATTCACTGTCATGCTTGTAAAAAGAGAACTCATATTCAAAAAAATTGAAGACCCGAAAAGAAAATTCGCTGGAATTGGCTTAATGTTAATTGTAATTCTTGCACTAGGTGCAGTCATTATGGATTCTGGAATTAAAACAATCAGTACCGACTCTGATCCTGTTGACTTTAGAGAAATTGGTGGTGACTTTCTCACATATTATTGGCCTGCATTAATCTTGATGGCCCTAATTTTAGCAGGTTCTGTCATGGGTGCATTAGTTCTAGCACGAAGGGAGGATACAATAGAAAATGAGCAATGAGCTAATTGAATTTGTATTAGTATCCGTTGCTTTGTTAGGTATTGGAATTTATGGTTTAGCGGTAAAAAGAAATGCAATCCGAATGTTATTTGCAGTTGAAATTATTGTCAACGCTGCAAACCTCAATCTTGTTGCATTTGCTAGATTTATGCCACATAGTGGTGGACAAACACTTGCATTATTCTCAATTGCAATTGCTGCAGCAGAAGTTGCAGTCGGACTTGCATTAATTATTGTAGCATATCGTATGTACAAAAACATCGATATTGCAGACTTCAGGAGCTTGAAAGGCTAATGGAATTTGTACTTTTACAGGCGGTATTTTTACCACTGTTACTGTCTCCGGTCGCATATCTAATTGGAAGAAATTATGGTCCTACATATGCAACATGGTTTACCTTTGGTTTACTTCTATACTGTTCTGTTATTCTGATTAATGCAGCATTAGGCGGAACATACGAAGAACATTATCCATGGACTACAATGTTCGGTGAATTTGGTTTCATGCTCGATGGACTTGCTACTCCATTTGCAATAATCATTTACATATTGTGTACAGTTCTTGCACTATACTCAAAACCATACATGGTTCATAAATTCGAAGAATTATTCAAAGAACATTATCATCAAAATGCAACAACTGATGGTCAGACAACTGCAGTAGTTGAATCTGTTGCACTACAGACCTATGTCAACCGTCAATCTGGTCTCTACTTTGCAATGTTCCTAGTCTTTGCAATGGGAATGCTTGGAACCGTTTTATCTACAAATCTCATTGAATTTTACATATTTTTCGAAGTTATGCTCATACCATCATTTTTCCTAGTTGCTTTCTATGGAGATGGAAATAGACGTAGAATTGCTTTACAATTCTTATTTTGGACTCACGTTGGTGCAGTCGTTCTATTACTTGGTTTCCTAGCAATCGGTCTAAGTGTTGGAAGCTTTGATTTTGTAGATATCAATGAAGCGGCAATTGATCCTGATATCCTGGTGGTATCTGCTGTTGCTATAATCTTAGGATTGGGTGTAAAACTTGCAGCCTTTGTATTCCATGTTTGGCTGCCTTATGCTCATGGTGCGGCTCCGACACCAATCAGTGCTCTACTTTCTCCAGCTATGATTGGAATTGGTGCATATGGATTATTCAGGTTAATTGTAGAGTTCATGCCACAAACGTACGGCGACATTTCAATAATGTTGAACATTTGGGGTGTTGTTACCATGTTCTATGGTGGCGCTATGGCGCTAATGCAAGATGATTTCAAACGAATGCTTGCATACTCTAGTATCAGTCAGATGGGTTACCTGCTATTTGCAATTGGTTCATTTTCTACTTATGGTCTGGCCGGTGCGGAAATGATGTATGTTTCACACGGTTTAGGTAAAGGATTACTCTTCATGACCGCTGGTGTAATCATAGTTCAAGTTGGAACAAGAAGTTTCTCTAAACTTGGTGGTCTTGCAAGTAAAATGCCAATTACCGCAGTATGTGCTGTAATTGGTGCATTAACAATAATGGGCATTCCTCCAACAAGCGGATTCATGGGAGAATGGATGGTCTTCTATGGTGCATTAGAAACTGCAATAGAAGAAGGAAATGATTTACGAAGTCTCATGTTTGCATTAGGTTTGATTGCTACTGCACTTACAATGTCTTACATTCTTTGGATGCTAAAACGAGTCTTCTTTGGAAAATTACCTGAGAACTTACAAAATGTAAAAGACGGAAGCTGGTATATGCTTGCGCCAATGATGGTTTTAGCAGGATTTACTATCGTCGTTGGAATTTATCCTGACATATTCCTAGGACACATCATGCCATACATGCAAGGAGTGATGGGGGGATAGTAAATGGCAGACTTCTTTGGAATCCCTGTAAGTGAACTTAATGTCTGGTTAATCTGGATACTTCCATTTGCAGCAGCCATGATAATTCCTGCAGTTGGTAAATTCTCAAAATTATCTACCGGTAGAGTTGCAGTTGCATTTGCTTTAATGAGTGCAATTTCTGCAGCAACATTGTTCCCAATGGCATTGGAAGCACATGAGATTCATCACCAAGTTATGTGGATTGATGCAATCGGTCTCAAAGCAGGTGTTCTCGCTGATCCTCTATCAATCATAATGGCAAATGTAGTAGGATGGATTTCCTTCCTCATAATGGTTTACAGTACCGGTTACATGAAAGGCGACAAAGACATAACTCGATTCTGGTTCTGGATGATGTTCTTTATTGGTTCCATGCAACTGATCATACTTTCTGATAATCTACTACAAGTCTTCTTTGGTTGGGAAGGAGTGGGTCTTGCGTCGTATGCTTTGATCAGCTTCTGGTATCGTGATAAGAAGAAAGATCACGTTGGACAAGAAGGTCGTTCTGCACTTGGTGTTATGGAATATTTCTCTCCAACACATGCTGGAATGAAGGCCTTCATCATGACCAAAGTTGGTGATGTAATGATGCTTTCAGGAATGTTACTTCTTTTCTTGTTTGCTGGAACATTTGGATTTAAAGAATTAGTTTCTGATACTGCTTGGGCGGTAGAAATGTCTGCCCAGGGATTGTTAGTTCCTGCATTTGTTTTACTATTTGGTGGTGCAATGGGTAAATCTGCACAATTCCCACTTAACGAATGGCTCTTAGAAGCAATGACCGGTCCTACCGCTGTATCTGCATTAATACATGCAGCAACAATGGTCAAGGCTGGTGTATTTTTAGTTGCAAGAATTGGACCAATTGTATTTGCATTAGCAGCAGCAGGAATTCTTGCAGACCAATTCTTCGAAATCATTGCATGGGTTGGTGCAATCACTGCATTATTACTTGCAACTCAGGGAATGGTTAATCCTGAAATTAAGAAAGTCTTGGCGTATTCTACTGGTTCACAAATTGGTTACATGATGTTAGCCCTTGGTGTTGCAGGTCTTTCACAACACTATGTTGATGGTTACACAGCTGGATTCTTCCACTTGATATCGCACGCAATGTTCAAAGCATCATTATTCATGGCGGCGGGTTCATTACTGCATGTAGTTGGTTCTCGATTCATGACCGATATGGGTGGACTGAAAAAACAAATGAAAAAGACGTATGCGTTCATGTGGGCTGCGGGTCTTGGACTGATGGGTGCTCCATTTATTACAACAGGATTCTGGAGTAAGGATGCAATATTTGCAGCAGTCTATGAAGCTGACAGTTCTTGGGCATTACCGTTATTCCTTATCGCAGTTTTGACTGCAGTTATTACAGCATTTTACACCACAAGAATGATTGGAATGGTATTCTTTGGAAAGAACAGTAAACATATTGAAAAGATGGAAAGCGAAGGCAATCATATACACGAAGCACCAAGATCAATGTGGATTCCATATGGAATTCTTGCAGTACTAACTATAGGAATTGGATTAATTGGATTATCTGCTGAAGAAGGAATTCATCATCTATTTGGTGAATATCTAGAACATTCCTTTGGAATTTATGTATCCCATGAAGCTGCAAGTACCGAATTCTTAGGTGGACTCAACCCTGTAGCACTTGGAGCATCACTAGTTGCATTTGCAACAGGCTTTGGATTAGGATATATCTTCTACATTGGACGATGGGTGGATCCGGCCAAATTTGTAAACTCTAACATTTTCTTTTACTCAATGCATAAACTATTCTTGAACAGATGGTATCTCAATGCCTTTGTTTATTGGGGCTTTGTTGTCGCACCATTGTGGATGGCACGCGGAATCTGGAGATACTTTGAACGTACAGCAATTGATACTGGAATGAATATTGGGTTCGAGAAAGCTGTTGGTTGGAGTGCTAGAGTTGTTCAAGGAACACAGACCGGAGTATCGCAATCTTATCTTTACATATTTGGAGCTGGACTACTTTTCGTAGTTCTGATATTGTTACTATAGGTGTTTATGATGATCGAACTAACTTCTACTCCAATAATCATAATGGTAATTCTTGGTATCGCAGGAATGATAATTCCTGTAATCAATGTTGTAAGAAAAGAACAGGGTAGTTCAACATTTTATGGATTAATTGCATTTGGTGCATTACTCTTATCTCTTGGTTATGTAATTTACCGATTCTATACAGACTCTGTTGCAGATGCCGCTATCTTCTCCAGTGATGTTTTAGTCGATGATGGATTTGGTTCCTTCTTTGCAATTGCAATGCTCATTGTATCAATAATGGCAGTTGCCGGTTCTTTCAATTACATGAGAAATAAATCAAATCCGGCAATTTACTTCTCATTAATTTTACTTTCAAGTATTGGTATGGTCTTGATTGCATTTTCAACAGACCTGGTCATGTTATTTGTAGCATGGGAGTTGATGAGTATTCCAACATACATCCTTGCAGGATATAACAAGAAAGACCCATCATCAAACGAAGCTGCCATCAAGTACTTTTTGTTTGGAGCATTATCTTCTGGAATCATCATATATGGTATCTCACTTGCATACGGAATTACCGGTTCTACAAACATCGGTGATGTCATTTACGGATTCTCAAATCTATCTCCAGACATGCTTCCAATCGGCTTACTTGCAGTTGGTATGTTCATTGCTGGATTTGGATTCAAAATGGGACTTGTTCCATTCCACATGTGGCTACCAGATACATACGAAGGTGCACCAACACCAATCACAGCATTACTCGCTGCAGGAACCAAAAAAGCAGGATTTGCTGCTGCATTAAGAGTTGTAATTATGGGTGCTGCGGCGCTAAACCTTGACTGGACATTAGCGCTAGGAGTGATTGCCATAATGACGATGACTATTGGTAATATTGCGGCAATCATGCAAAAGAATCTCACAAGAATGCTTGCATACTCTAGTATTGGCCATGCAGGTTACATCCTAATTGGTATCTCACTTGCACCGTTCAGCGGATTAGGATTACAGGCATCATTATTCCACATTCTAAATCATGCTGTGATGAAAGGTGCAGCATTTATTGCAATAGCAGGAATTGTCACAACACTTGGAATTGTACATTTAGATAAAATCAAGGGACTTGGTAGAAAAATGCCAATTACCGCATTTGGTCTTGTCATCTCATTACTTGCTTTAGCTGGTGTACCGCCACTTAATGGATTCTGGAGTAAACTTATGCTGTTTGGTTCTGCCATTGATGCAACAAGCGTTGTTTGGTGGGCTCCATGGCTTGCAATAGCTGGAGTATTGAACAGTGCATTATCTCTAGCATACTATGGTTGGATTATACGAAAGATGTACTTTGAAGGTGAAACCGAAAAACGTGTCAAAGAACCTGCATCAATTGTAGGTGTAATGATATTCTCTGTAATCTTTATGGTAACAATTGGTGTATACCCAGAACCAATAATACAATTTGTAGAAATGATTACGCCTTCAATGACTGCAGTTATGCCTTAAACTCTGTGAAACTTACTAATTCTTCCAAGTTGTGTTTTGAATCAGAATCTTTTACTCTCCTTAGACTCTCAAGAGCTTTTTGCGAATAAGATTTCAATAACTCTTCCATCTTGTTGAATACAACTCTAGGATCTGAACTCTTCTTAACTAGTAAATTAAATAATTTATCTTCATTTTTCCAATCCATCAAATCATCTTTAATTTGATATGCAATTCCAATATTTTTTCCATACTCTGCTAATCCTGAAATTTCTTCCTCACTTCCGCCTCCAATCACTGCTCCTAGTTTGGCTGCCATCTCAAAGGCAGTTGCGGTCTTGTAATCCATTACCTTGATGTAATCTTCAAATGTTACATCTTCACTTTCTTCTAGTTTTCCTTCTAACACTTCTCCTTCACTCATGAGCATTGCAGCTGTTGCCAAATCTTTGGTAACTCGTGCTTTGTCTAATCTAGATGAAATGTTTAGAATTAATCCTAGAACAAAGTCTCCTGTTAGAACACTAGTGTTATACCCATATTTGATATGGAATGGATCCTTGTGTCTTCTCTGAGTTTCATTATCGATAATATCATCATGTATGACTGATTCTGTATGGAGCAGTTCGATTGCACATGCTCCTGCATACACATTCTCATCAATCTCTCCAACACATTCTGCTGCCAAAAGTGAGATTATTGGTCTGATTCGTTTTCCACCGTCTAATGCATATTTTAGAGGTTCACAAAATTCTGATTCTGAGTATAGTTCTAACTCATTTTGTAAAGCTGAATCAATCTTCTCGATGTACTTGCTGTACACTTCCAAAAGCGGATTAATTTCTATATTTTTTCTGTCCAAAAATTATCTAATCAAAATTTTCTGAAATAACATATTAAACTTTAGAATTGAATGCTCCCGTCGGGATTCGAACCCGAGTCTCAGGCGTGAAAGGCCTAAATGCTTGACCGGACTACACTACAGGAGCTTAAATTTCCGGCTCTTCTAATCCATAAAACTTTTTGTAATCACAAGCTTTTTTATCCTAATTCCAAGAATATCATTCATGGGTTCTCTAATCAAACGAATCGATCAAATCATTGAAGACAAAAGTTTACTCAAACATCCATTCTACGAAATGTGGTCTGATGGAAAACTGGAACTAGATTCACTCAAAGGCTACTCTAAAGAGTACTACCAACTAGTGAAACAGGTCCCGCAATTCATGCAACCAATGGTAAATGATGCATCTTCTGATATGAAAGATGAGTTAATTCAGAACATGAAAGAAGAATCAGAGCACATTCCTCTATGGGAGAAATTTGCAGGTTCTATGGGAATTTCTGAATCCGAACTACAAGGCTATGAAGGTCTTGAGAAAACCAAAAGAGCAGTATCCAATTTAGGCTCACTTATGGACTCCTTTGATAATGGTGCATGTGCAATGTATGCATTTGAAAAAGAAATTCCCAAAGTAAGTCAAACCAAATTAGAAGGATTGAAAGAATTCTATGGCATTGATACAAAAGATGCAATTGAATACTTTGAAGAACACATGACTGCTGACATTAGACACGCAGCATCCTGGGAAAAAATCATCGATAATACCACTGTAGATGACTCAGTGATGCTATCAACAGCCGAAAAATCTGTTGCGGCACAAAATCTATTGTTAGACAGTTGTTACGAGTCTTACTGCTAATCTAACACTTTTTACTAAGTTGAAATTATTTTTTCCTAGGGCCCGTAACTCAGCCTAGTAGAGTACTCGGCTCATAACCGAGGAGCCATGGGATCGAAGCCCATCGGGCCCACTAAAATTTTAATTCCAGCTAATTGTTATCGAATTGGCTGCAATGAAGAATCAGAGTTATACCTGATTAATGATGTAAAGGCATTTGACTGAGCTGCCCCTTTTACTTTATTCTGTCTTGAACCTGCTTTAGTACGTCTTCTGAGATTAATTTCTGTTCAAATAGATTTTCTGCAATATCCTTGATTGTTAAAAGACTGTGAAGTTTGACACCTTCATTTTGTAGTGCTTCTGTTGCACCCTCCATTCTATCAACTATTGCATACGCATCAGTTACTATCATCTTTTCTTCTTTGATTGATTTTACTGCATTAATTACAGAACCACCACTTGTTACAACATCTTCAATCATTAACAATTTCATGTCATGACAAATTACACCTTCGACTGCTTTTCCTGTTCCATGTTCTTTTGCTTCTTTTCTAACATAGATGAGTGGCTTTAGAATTTCAGTTGCAAGTGATGCTGCAACTACTAGTCCACCTGTTGGAACAGAAACTAGTGAGTGAAAATTTTCAAATCCAATGTCTTCAGCTATCAAGTTTTGCAAACCCTTGATCATTTTTCTATAATAAATCGGAAAACTTGGAACTAGTCTAAGATCGATATAGTACGGGCTTTTTTTCCCGCTTGCTAATGTGAAATCTCCAAATCTGATGATCTTTTTTTCATAAAGAAATGCTGAAAATTCTTTAGCAAATTCCATACTGAATATTGTACAATTGTATTCAATATATGTTAGGGACAGGCTAAAACTGACTATCTTCTTCTGTCATTTTTGATGACATTTGTCTTTGTTCCATCAGTGACATGTTCCATCTGGTTTGAAACATTGTCTGTACCTACAATTTTGTCCCATGCCTCAGGGTGGAGCGCTTGTGACTCTGCTATGTACTCTAAAAGTTTCTCATATTGATCTGATTGTTTTACTTTGAGATGATATCTAGCATCTCTTTCTTCTGGCGTTTCTATTTTTGGTTCTTCTTTATTCAGCTCCTCAATTGGAATCGCATTGCCATCTACTGCTGCAAAAATTGTATCTTCGGTTCCATTTACTGCAAATACGAAATGAATGTCTTCATCTTGTTTTGGTATGGTATCTACCTTTTCTATTTTGCCTGGAAATTCTGGCATTTCAGAAATTGGTCTGTCTACTACCTTTAATGCGTCTTTAAAGTAAACCAATTCATAATTTCTAATATGATCAACTACCTGTATTGCAACATGTGATGTCTCCATCGGTTTTGTAAACATTAGACTAAATGTTATGTCTAAAAATTCTAAACCTTGATTATCGCCATACGGATCTTTTACTATCTCTGTTGATGCTTGCGCTAGAAACAACTTGTTTTCGTCATGTATGGTGATACTGTCATCTCTGATGTCATATTCAATGTACGCCTCACTGTCTTGCCAGTTCGGCTTTGCTTCCTGCATGTCAAGGTATGCTATTGCCAAGAAAATTTTCTCAGGTCCCATGTTTTCCCATGCTCTTGCCTTGATTGTCGTTAGTTCTCCTATGCCTATCTCGACAGTTGGATTTTCATTGTAAAATTTCTGATTTTCTTCAAAAATTACACTGTTTATTGAAAATCCATCAGGTGTCTCAGAAATTCCGTGCTTTGTAATTCTAGGGGCAGTACAGTCTCTGTCAAAACCACATGCTCCACTTGGTTTCTTACTCTCAGTAGATGTTGAGTCATCAGTTGAAGCATCTCCAATTGTAAATGTCGAGATGAAACCAGCAAGATCTGTTCCTCCATACGCTAACGCAACTGTGTTAGAATCAACTTTGACTAGGGATCTGTTTGTACTATGTGACGTGTCATGCTCTAAATTATCTCCTCCATTTGCTGTCCTTAATCCTGTAATAGTACCGTCACTATCAATTGTAAATGTAGAGATGAAGCCATCATTACCAGCAGAACCATCGTCATACGCTAACACAAATGTGTCTGAATCAACTTTAACTAGGAAGTTGTCTTCAGCATTACCTGTAGAGGGGGTATTACCTGAATGATGCTCTAAACTATCTGCCTCTGATATTTCATCTGACGAATTAATTGTAAATGTCTTGATGACACCATTTCTTTCAGTTACACCACCACCAATTACCTCGGCGTTTTCATAGGCTACTGCAATTGTATCTGAATCTACTTGCACTAGAAAATGTTCTGACCCCTGTGATGTGTCAAACTCGTAAGTACTCTTTTTAGTAATATCACCATTCTCTGCAATTGAAAATGTCCTGAGATAACCATCTCCGCCTGAACCACAGTATGCTCTTGCAACTGTATCTGAATCAACTTTAACTAGAGATTGAAGTAGTCTGTCGTTACAGTTCGTCGCATCGCTAAGCAAACTATCTAATTCCGTTATGGTAGCACCATCTGATGAAATCGTAAAAGTGGCAATTTGTAGTGAACGTCCATTACGTTCATACGATAATGCGTATGTGTCATCATTTACATGAACTAGAGAGTTAACCGAACCTTCATTTGTATCATGCTCTAAGTTAGCAGAAGCTGACTCAAAGGCAGCATGATTTTGTATTCTTATTGGAGTAATAGTACCATCACTATCAATTGTAAATGTAGAGATGAAGCCATCAGGGGTACCCGAACTTCCCTGATCTCCACCATACGCTAACGCAAATGTATCTGAATCTACCTTGATTAGAGAATTATCATAAGCAAATACAGCATCATGTTCTATAGTATGTACTTTAGTAATGGTAGTACCATCAGACGAGATGTTAAATGTAGAGATGAAACCAGCAGAACCAGTACCTCGATACGCTAATGCGTATGTATCTGAATCAACTTGCACTAGGGAGTTGTTTATACCCTTAACATCATCATACTCAAAATTGTTACCAGAAGATTGTGCTCTTACTGCAGTGATGTCTCCTTTAGCTGCAAATGCATCATCAACTAATACTGGAATGACAAATGGCAGCAACAAAAGAAGAAAAAAAACGGCTCTCATTGTAAACTCCTAACATTGACGCTTCTTAATTAAACAGATCAAATAGCCAGTCAAAAAATCCCTTTTTCTCCTCTTTTACAGGCTCAATTTCTTGTGGCTCAGGCTCGTATGTTTCTTCTACTAGAGGGAATGATTTTTCATCATCAGGAACTAACACGAATCCTGTTTGTACCATCTTTGGTTTAGGTTCTGATTGAATCTCTAGAACTATTTGATCAAATCTTTCTTGTGTAATTCCAATCCCTTCCCAGAACTGATACTCTGAATAGTTTACATCAAACCATTCTCTGTATTCAGTTTCTGTGATGTATCGTTTTACGTAATGTTTAGCTGGCATATTCTCATCAACAAATTCTAAAACAGTTTTTTCATTTATTGTAGTAAGCATTACTTCAGGTTCAGGTTCTTTGACTGGTGGCTCAGGTTCTGGTATTTCTTCAGGAATTACTTCCGGTTGTGGTTCTGGAACTTTTTCTGGTACAACTTCAGGAATTTCTTCAACTTGTACAATCTCTTTTGGTAAAATTTCTAAAGCATTTTCAAAGTATACCAAATCATAGTTTGGTATATGGTCAATGGTCTGAATTCCAATATGAGATGCCTCCATTGGTTTTGCAAAGATTAAGGTAAATGTAATGTCTAGCAATTCTAAAGCTTCATTGTCTCCGTATGGGTCTTCAATTCTTTCAGTTACAGCTCCTACAGCTGAAAAAATCTTATCCTTGTCATACACTTTGAACTCATCTTGTTGAATTGAAAATTCTATGTTTGCAGTAGAATCTCTCCAGTCTGGTTTATCTTCATGCATTGCAAGATATGCAATTGCCAAAGTAATCTTGTCAGTTCCCATATTTTCCCATGCTCTGACCTTGATTGTTACCGGTTCTCCAACTGTTCCTTGTATGGTTGGATTTTTGTTGAAACGTTCTTGATTTTCTTCAAAAACATTATTGTTTATTGAAAATCCATCAGGAGTTTCTGATTCACCATGGTTTGTAATTCTTGGGGGTGTACAATCTCTGTCAAAACCACATGCACCGCTACGTTGTTTTTCTACTTCTACATCTTCTGGAATTGTAAATGTCGTTATCCAACCGTCTTTTGAACCCGATGTATACGCCAATGCATATGTATCAGAATCTACCTGCACTAGAGAGTTGTAGTTTCCTACATCCGTATCATGCTCCAAAGTTTTCACTTCAACAATACTAGTACCATCAGATGAAATTGTAAACGTGGAGATGAAACCGTCAGCATCAATTCCTGTATACGCCAATGCATAGGTGTCAGAATCTACCTGCACTAGAGAGTTGTGTATTGCTCGATTTTCCTCATGCTCCAAGTTAGCAACATCATCTTCTTCAGAAGTATTGGCATGATTTTGTATTTGTATTGGAGTAATGGCCCCAGAAGATGAAATTGTAAACGTGGAGATGAAACCGTCTTCACCGTGACTTGTATACGCCAATGCA
>JAOMAI010000020.1 GCA_028344155.1 Candidatus Nitrosopelagicus sp. | reverse complement strand
TGCTGGTGGTTCATCTGGTCAAAGTTGGAACTTGGATAATTCAAGATTCTTTGACGGTATGACATCATACACACCTTATGGATTAACACCAGTTTACACAGACTATCGTGCAGAAGCATATCAAAGTGGAACCACAACAACAACTGGCGAAATAACCGAAGCAGTCACATGGGATAATTTCAATAATACTCAAGAACACCCGACACACCCTGATGGCACAATCTCACAAACTGGTGGTAGTGGTGGAGGCTGGCAAGGGTGGGCTACTTCTGATAAAACATGGTCTGCTTCTGATGGATTCACAGTGAACATACAAGAACACCCAACAACCAGTAATGGTCCATCTGATTATTATGATTCAAACATGATTGGAATTACAGATGAATGGACAACTATTCCTGGTGGGTCTAGTCCAGCATGGAACGCAGGCTACAAACATCAGGGTGCAAGTGGTAACAATGAGTTTGTATTCTTTTCAGAAAGCCCTGATCAACGAAGAATAACTTGTGGTGGCACACAGAATAACTATGATTCATCTGGAAACATAGGTGCAGACCATGAAATGAAGATTGAAGTTCTACCATCAGGCACTGTTAATTTCTATTGGGACGGTTCAACAACTGCACTACACACTTGTAGTGGTGCTAGTGGCGATTACAGAGTGTACTTTGGTGGCTATGATGGAAACAGCAGTGGTGGTTATGAAACAACAGTGACGTATGAAGGAGATATTACTACCCCAGTTTACAGTTACAGAAACTTTGCAGACTTGGGATTCACACAAAACACTGAACGATTCGTAGGACAAGAGTTTGGTAGTGGAAGTAGTTCTGGCGTAGAAGAGAATACAAACGCCAATGACGTTTCACACTTTGAACAACAAGTCGGAGCTGGTCACATGATTGGACAGCAGATAACTGCTGGTAATTCACTCATAGGAAAAACAATAACTGGATTAACATTCAATCTATACAAACTATCAAACGGTGCTTCAAACTGTGACACTGAAACATTCACTTTCGGTGTTTGGGATAATAATAGTCCACCAGTATTACAACATTCATTTGGAGACTTGGTATGTTCTACAGTTACAAACACAGGCACAGCACATACTGACGGATTACCTTACTCACAAGATACTGGTTCACACGTATTGGCAGAAAATGAAGTTCTAGCTATGAGGGCTAATGAAAATCCAAACAACCAGTATACACTAGAAGTTGTTACAAGGGATAGTGACGTTTACGCAAACGGTCAAAGAGTATTGGCTGGTGGTTCATCAAGCAACACATGGGGTGGTCCAGCAAGAGACATGTGGTTCCAAGCAAGTTATGACGTAACTAACTATGCAGACCTAGTCGGTCAATCAATCGACAACGTACAACTCAGACTTGAAAAAATAGGAAGCCCAACTGGAACTGCAGAGGTGGGTGTTTGGGATTCATCTAACACAAAGGTTCACTCATTTGGTAATTATGATATGAGTAGTGCAACAGTAAAGCCTGATACAACTAATCCATCTTTTGATTTTTCATCTGGTTCTGGGTGGACATCAACAAACACAAACTATGTTGACGTTATAGGTGGAGAATTAGTAATTACATCATCAACTAACAACATAGCAGAAAATATGGTATATGATTTATCAAGTGATTATCCAAGTGGCATATCTGACACATGGGTTATGACTTGGAAAAATGATATCACATCATACGCACCTAATACAAACAGTGGACATCAGCATAGAGCTTATGTCTGTGTGACATCTGGAACTGCAATAGGCGAACCAGCTTCTGTTGATGAGGTTTGTGTTGGTATGCCACCAAGAAGTGACATTCAGAAATATGAAGCAGTAAGGATTGATAACTCTGGGTCATCATTTAACCCATACTATCATTATCAACAAACAAACACAAATCTTGACGTACATACAAAGTGGTTGAAACTTGAACGAAACGGAACCACTGACGCAACACTTTCAATTTATTCAACATCAGACATAACTGGCATACCAGACGACACAGCAACAGTCACAGGTCTAACATCAATTGCACAAGCACAATACATTAAGGCTTCACAGTTCACTCAAAGCAACTCAGGTACTCTAGTAGTTGAGATAGATGATATGAAATTCTGTAATGGAACTACGGATATGTCTACTTGTATTGGTTCTGATAGTAAAGATATTTCATTCACATCATCGACACCATACACAATCCAAGCAAACGATAAACTTGGAATGTTGATGGACGCAACTGGCAGTGATGATGATAACTTTGTGCAAATGTATTATGGAAAGGCAGTAACAGAAACCAACGAGACATTAACTTCATCAACTGGAACAACAGATTGGAACTTTGATAATTCTGCAAGTTGTATCACAGATAATTCTCCAAAGATAGACATGACACAAGGAAGTTGTAATGATAATCGTTCTGCAAGTTTGGACTTGGGAACACTTGGAGACACTTGGACTGTTAGAGGTTTAACAGAATGGTCTGGTTCACAGTCAGGTAATCCGATATTCTGGGTAGGTGTATCTGATCAAGAACATATCTGTGCTGGTTCAGGTGGTTGTGATGTCGGATATTACAATGATGTCACTGGTATGTTCTTAATGCACTACTCTGGTTCAGACTACAAAGGTTCATTCAAAACAGCCGACAAGATGGATTCAGGGGGAGATCAAACAAACCTTTCTCCAACCACAACTTCTAGTACAACTGATTATTATTTTGAGATAAAAAGAGAGGGCAGTAGTGGTACAGTTTCCATATTCCCTGATGATACATTCGGCACTGCAACTGCAACATACACATCAAGTGAAATTGGAGAAGGATATCAATACCTCAATGTTGTGACATACAAGCAAGGTGGTGGACGTTCAGGTTCATTATCTGAGGTCTCACTACCATCAATTGACACAGACTATAACTCATCACTATCCAAACTAAAGTACGGAACTTTTGGAAGCCTTGAAGATGGTTTTGACGCAATACAAGAACAATCACAGACCAACACTAATCTAGACTTGGACGGAACATCAACATCAGGTTGGACTAATTCAGACGGAATACTTTCATCAAGTAATGGAGAGTTGGTAATTACAGATAGTGGAACAAATCACAAAGCACATTATGATTTCACAGAAACTAATGGAGACTTTACATGGACATACAAGGTAGAATTTGTCTCAGGTGGAGATGGTGGTGGAATAGGATTACATGATGGTTCTGATTCATCATGGTCTAACTGGTCTGGTTCATACGCACAGTTCATGGGCGTTTACTTTGCTAATGGTGGCTGGATGTATGCTGGTGCACACACTGGTGGTTCATGGAATAGTCCATCAAATGATTTGTGTTCTAACTCAGCATACTCATCAGGCTCAACACAACAATTATCATCAGGCGATGAACGATGGGTTACAGTAGATAAAACAGCAACACAGTTTGTCGTTAAAGTTTACACTGATAGTGCAAGACAAAACCTAGTCTGTGAAGATACAAGAGCATTTACTGATGGTGGTGCAAGTATGACTGGCTTTGATAGATTATCAGCATTTACAAAATGGCAATCTCAAAGCCATGATTACAGATTTGATGATATACTAATCCAAGCAACAACAATCACACAACCATACGTTCCAGCAATCACATACGACTTGAGATTCCAATCAACACTAGGTAATTCAGTAAGTGGTGCTGGTCTAGACTTTGATGGAACAGATGATTATGTTCAACTTGACGGTAAGTTTGACTTTTTGCATAAAGAAGATGGTTCAATTTCATTCTGGATTAACCCAGATTCAGTAAACAATAATGAATTGATTGTAAACTCGATGGCAAATTCGGCTGCAAACGGTGCTGGAATTGACATAACAAGTAAAGGCACAGGTTCTGGTTTGCGTGTCAATTTAATTAATTCAGCTAACCAATGGAATACCAATCTAAACACACCAGACCCATTGACTATTGGTCAGTGGCAACACATTGTCGTCACGACAAAAACCGTTGATGGAACACAGACTGCAAAAATTTATGTTGACGGTGTTCTCAAAGATACAGAAGAATATGTCCCAGCCACAGCCAATGCTGGTGGAGATATGAGGATTGGTAAACACGCAACTGATCCTAATTCGTATGCTTACTTTGATGGCAAACTAGATGAGTTCACAATTTGGAATTACGAGTTAGATTATTTTGCGATTGAAACCATATACAATCAAGGAGATGGAAGAGACCCATCAACACTGCAAGCATTTATTCAAAATAATGTAAAGCCAGTTGTCTATTACAACTTTGATGATTCAGGTGCAACAAACCAATACCCACCATTAACTGACGTTCCAAATATTTGTGAGGACATTACTGGAAATCAATGTACGGTAAACAATATCCCAATTGTGAAATCATGGACTTGTTATAATTGCGCACAAGGTTCAATGACAACAGTTGGAGATTCCTCAATTGGTAGTGTCAAAGCTGGAAACAAATTCGTTGGCGACTCTGAAATAATTGGAACAAACCCAACCACTGTGACATATTCATTATGGCTAAGACAAGGTTCAGGTAATGCAAATACAGTTCAAATGGAAATTGTAAACAGTGCTGGTGTAGTTCAAGAGACTTGTGACACTGGTGTTGCAACAAGTAGTCTGCCATTAGGTTCAACTCATCATAATGTATCTTGTACGTTTAGTGGAACTCATACAATTGCAGACGGAGATAGAATCGTAGTTCCATATTCTTGGGGTGACGCAAACACAGCATTATACATGGAAAGAGGTTATTGTGGACAATGTAGTTCAGCCGAATCTACAAACTATGTTTTCAACCAATACTCAGTATATGATGGAAGTAGTTGGAATGACCAAACTGCATATCATCATTACACACAAATTCAAACAGACACAACATCACATTCAGAATTACATGACGGAACCATCTCACAAGCAACATCTACTGCAGGGGTAATTGGAACTGCTATGGACTTTGATGGTTCATCACACATAGAAATTGCAGACCATAGTAATCTTGATGGAACTGGTGGATTTTCAGTATCTCTATGGACTAACACTGATAATTTCACTGACAAAAGACTGTTCGGTAAAGGTTCAAACTCTGGATATGAATTATTGAGTGAAACAACAAATGATAAACCAAGATGGAGAATTAATGATGGTTCAACTACAACAATTGAAGGTGCAACTGCACTATCAGATGGAACTTGGTATAATCTCATAGCAGTTTATGATCCTACAAATTCAGAAATGCGACTTTACGTTAACGGTGTACTAGACGCAACAGGTGCAATAGGTGCAAACATCAACACGAACTCAGACCCACTGTACATCGGTAGAAACGCAAGTGGAAATAATTTCGATGGACAGATTGATGAATTCTATTACTTTGCTGGTAAAGCAATAACAGGTTCAGAAGCATTAGCAATTTACCAAGCTGGTCTTGCAGGCAATCAACTATCCAGTTCAATCACAACAACATCAGGTGCTGGAACATATCTAATTGATAGTTCGGGTATTCATGACGCAGTTTACGGTATAAATTCTGCAACATACACTGGAACTGACACAGTAGTTTGGACTTGGGACGGAACAAATGATACAGACTGGGTTCATCATGATTTATCCAATCCACCAAACCACGAAGTACGACTTGAAAGCCCAGATGGCTGGTATTCAATAGGTGGTCAGGGTTCAAGTTACGGTAATTCAAATGACGACAGATGGTCGTATGACTTGGGTGCAAAAGGCATTGACATGAGTGGCGACTTTAAGATAAATTACAAATTCAAAACAACTTCAACACAAGATGAAATGTTCTTAGGACTTTATGAGGTAGAGGACGAGTATTGGTATTCATCAGGTCAGACAGGTGGTAGCATTGATACATGGCAATCTAACGGAAACCAAGTATCATTTGGTTCATACCAAAACAGTTGGACTTGTAACGAAACTGGTTCTTGGCTACCAACTACAAACACTTGGTATTATGGACAGATTAGTTCAAGTGGAAACGATATGTATTTCAAAGTATGGGGAGATGATTGGGAAGGTTCAACGAGTCATGTTTCGATAGGTAGTGGCACTGGTGGATATAACAGTGGAGATACAGACCGTTCAGGTTGTAGTTTAACAGATGTTGATCTAAAGTATATCATAATTCAGAATCAATGGGGTGGAAGTAGATACGTTGACGATATTTCAGTCTATGCACCAGCAACTGTATCAGTATCTCCAACATTCGAAACAGGCAAACTCGGAACTAAAGCATTAGTATCTCCACAGTTATCATTCATATCAAAACCACTGATAACTCAAGAAGATGTCACAATTTCATCAAACGCTTTCAGTCCAACACCACTTTCAATCACAACTGGAAGTACAGTCACATGGTCTAACAATGATAATACAATACATCAAGTGGTAGGAACTGATAACACTGTAATTGGAAATGCACCAAATGTAGATGTTGACGACTTTAGTACAGATAAGGGTTGGGTCACAAGTGACTCCAATAAAGTGAATGTTGATAGTGGAAAACTAAAGTACGACATAGCGATGGATAGTACATACGATGGTGCTTCATATGATTTAGGAAGTGCATTGGATTCTAGTAGTTGGATTTTAAGATTCAAGTGGGATATTGACGCATTATCAAGTGGATCGTCAAATGGTAGTCAGGGATATATCGGTATGTCTGATAAAGAACATTGGACTTCATCATCTCATTCTGCTGATATAGCTGGTATCTCTTTCGTCCAACAACATAATTCAGTTGGCGATATGGTAATTAATGCCTCTGACGATAACAACGACCCAATGAATTTCGGTGGATCAGGTAGTAGTGGACGACAGATGTCAGTGTCACTTCAAAGTGGAACATCATATTATGTGGAAATTAAAAGAGATGGAAATGATTTCACAACATCAGTTAGTTCATCTAATTCATACTCAGGCGACTTAGCAAGTAATACTCAAACAGAATCATCAACGACTGACTTACAATACATCTGGGTACAAGCCCAAAAGGATAGTTCAGGGTCAACTCTTGAAACGGACATAGATGAGATTCAAATATGTGATGGAAATAGTAATTGGTCTAACTGTTCAGCAACTGCAATACCAATATCAATCTCTGCTGGTGGTGGAACACACTCTGAAACATTTACCGAAGCTGGAACATACAACTATGAATGTCCAATCCACTCTGGAATGACTGGACAGATTGTAGTAGCAGATTCATACAGTATGCCATCTGGAACTGAGGACTTTACAGTAAGTAGTTGGATAAAGACAACACAAGCACCAGCAACTGTAACCACAAATGAAAGTTTTGACTCATACACAACACAAACACAAGCTGATACAGCATGGGTATCAGAAGATACAAACTATCATCAGGTGGATATTTCTACCGATAAACTAGAATTTGATTATACAGGGTATAGTAATAGTTCTGACCCAATGACCATTGTTCATGACATTGGTTATACATTAGACCCTGACGACTGGATATTGCGATACAAGTTAGACATAACTGGACACGCTGGCGAAACAACAGGTGGAAAATCTATGTACTTGACTGCAATGATAGCCTCAAGTGATAATTCATCAAATGAAAATCAAGGAAACCTTTTGAAAAATATCTACATACATGACGCTGGTGGCAACGGTTTGGGTCAAGCTCAATTCCAAAGTAGAACTGGTGGGGCAATAGTAGGAACATACTATGGGGGTATGACTTACACGCCATCTGTGAATACAATATGGGTTGAGTGGAAAAACAATGGGGGTTCTATTACATCTACATTCTATTCAGATGAATTTGTGACACAAGAAAGTGGAACGACCCCAGTGACATTAACTAAATCATTTAGTGATTTGCAATACTTCCAAGTAATGTTCCGACAAGATTCAGGGGGTAATGGTTATGATGTTGGAACGATTGATGATTTACAAATTTGTAATGGACAGAATGATTGGGCTAATTGTACATCAACTGGAACTGACGAAATAGGAACCGTCCTGGCATTTGAGACACAAGAAGCACCAGTCATGGCTTCTACATCTGACATTACAAACCCAGATACCAAAATAATTTGGGATTCATTAACTGGTGTGACTTATGATAGTACAACTGGTCAATTAACAGTAGATGGAACAGCACCATCATGGACAGGTGCAGTAGCAACTGGTCAATCATGTACAGTAGGAACTGACACTTGTACAATGCAAATAGACATCGGTGCAGTTTGTTATGGCTACAACAATGTCAATTGTTCTCCACAAGATAATATGGCATTTGGTTGGACAGACGATGTATCAGCAACTAATGGTTATGGAGATATGGATTACGGATTCTATGTTAATCCATATATGCAAGGCAGTCAAGCAACATGGGAAGGCATTGAAGGTGGCAGTGGCGTTGCTGGAATGTCACACAGTCTATCTGATAATGATGTCGGAACAATAACAGTAGAGACAAACGGAGATGTAGTTTATTTCATTAATGGTTCTAATGTGAGAACAGTGAATGGTGCAATCTCAAGTGGAACTGTAATTTACCCACTTAACGCATTATTGAACGCTGGTCAAACAAGTCCACAGGGTTATTGGCGTGTAGTGCCAACAGACGTTGAAGTAGAACAGCCAACCAAAACCACAGCCTTCGAAGTCGAACCAACGGCAATGAGAATTGTTGATATCGCACCTGATACACCATCAACAGCATTACAACAAAACTTTGATTCAGACGCAGGGTGGACACAAACTGGAACTCTCACATCAATTACTGGTGGAGAATTAGTTATGAACAGTGCAAATGGTGGAACGCCTGCTGGTATTGAGTATGACTTTGGCAGTCCATTGTCTAATCAATTCGTGTTACAATATGAATACACATCTCCAATGACATGGGCACCAGCTCACTATGCTGGCACAATGATGAGTTGTAGTGGAGACCCAGACGCTTGTACTGGCGATAAAATTGGTATATCAATAAACGGAGATTGGTCGACAAACGGTCAAGGTGGAGATTTCTCAATTGTTGACGCTGATAATTCATCTGGCGCTGCAGGGTCTGCTGGATATTGGTCTGGTGCTAGTTATGTCAATTACAATTTGAATACAAAATACTTTGTAGAATTTGTAAGGAATAACAGTGACATGACTTTGACTGTTTGGGACGATTCAATGAATGGTTCATCTCAGGTAGGAACATTCACTGAGACATTCACTGGAACTTATACAGATATTCAGTATATGTCATTCTCAAACCAACATAATGGAAATAATTCTAGAGATTTATCATATAATGTCGATAATTTGAAATTCTGTGATGGTGGAACATCAATGTCTGCTTGTGAAGCAGTTGCTGGTGCAAGAACCAACATCTTTGAAACAACTGGTCTCTCATTAACACCAAACGATTGGAAGCACGTAACTTGGGTCAGAGATGGTTCGTCATGGACTAGCCTTGTAGATAGAACACAAGTAGATACACAGGTTTCATCAAGCAGTTTGGGAACAGCTAAAGCAACAGAAGCTGGAACTTCATCACAGAGTATATCATTCAGTCCGATTTTGAACAATCAAGGTCTTGGTGGTTCAATGGGTAATGTTGTCACAGGTGTATCTGGTAAAATAGGAAATGCGTGGGAATGGAACGGTAGCAATTCACAAGCTTGGACTGCTGGAAGTGTCACTGAATGGAAATTCCTAAGTGATCAAAGTGCTTGGACATTTGCATTTTGGTTTAATGATGATAATTCAAGTCAGAACTCTCGATTCTTTAACACGATGAATGATAACTCTGGTGCAAATAGAGGATTTTCACTTACACATGACGGCACAGGTCTGTGTTTGGGAATTTATGATGGAACCCCTGCTGCTGGATATCCATTCAGTTCATGTGCTAGTGGTATATTCAATGATACAGGTGTATGGCACCATTACACAATTACATACGATGGATCAGGCACTGCAATAATTTACAAAGACGGAATAGAACATACACAATTAACTCAAGGAAGAACAATGAGTTCAAGTGATCCTAACCATACCCCATACGTTGGCTATAGAATTGACAATCAAAGATATCTAGATGGAGACATGGACGAGATGTTAATTTGGGAAGATTTCACTGCAACACCAGCACAAGTATTAGCATTGGCAACAGATTACACAATACCAAGTATATCCAACCTTAGAGAATACTACAAGTTTGAAGATACATCTACAACTATGAACACTGAGGAATCGGCAGAAGGACTTGTATCAACACCAGCCACTTATCCAACATACTTCATCGGAACCCAACCAGACCTCAGTTTACCATTAGCAGTCATTGACGAATTACACGTACATTCATCTCCACAAACAAATGTTGCAAACAAGTCATACGATAGAGGAAACGCACAATTTGCATTAGTTGACACAGTTGCAGTCTCACAGTTTGGTTCACAAATGAATTATCAAGATACATCAGTCACTGCAGGCGACAGTCCAATTTATCAAATAGCTAGTTACAACCTGTTAGGCGAGACACCACTAATGACTTTGGTTCAAGGTCTAACAGTTCAACAAGCAGTTGCACCAACTAACTTGGCTGGTTCTGCAAACTCTAATGCTCATGTTGTATTGACTTGGACACCATCACAGACCAGTGACATGGGTGGTGGTTCTTATCTAGGAACACAAGTTGAGAGAAAACAAGGATTACTTGGAACATGGACAGCAGTTGCAACGAATTCAGATTCTGGTAATCTGGGAACATTTACAGATTCCACAGTCACAATTTCACAGAATTATGATTACAGAATAGCTTACGTGAACGAAGCAGGCGTTGGAAATTATTCATCTGACATTAATGTCACTGCAGGCACACCACCAAGTCCACCAGTGATATCATCAGTTTCAATCCCAGACCCAGATGATCAACCACATGACCATTTGATTCAGTTCACTGCACCAGCAGATATGGGAACTGGTTCACTTCAACACTATGCACTATACACATCAGTTTCTAACCAAAATAACTGGGCAGTAGCAAACAATAACATTGGAACTTCAACATCTTACACATACCAAGTCACTGGCACATTATTACCATCAGCAGATTATTTCTATAAAATTGTAGCAGTTTCAAATCATGGAACCAGTAATGACAGTAACGTACTTTATGCAACAACACCAGATGTTCCATTAGCAACATCTGCACCAACAATATCAATTCCAAACCCAGACACAACACCACTTCAAATACAAATTGACTTTACAAACCCAAGTTCTGACGGTGGTGCAGTAATCAAAGGCTGGCAAATTGAAAGATGGGATTCAACTGGTCAAGCATATCTAACAATAAATGCAAACACTGGAAATACCAATTTACAATACATTGATTCAACAGTTTCTGCAAATACTCAATACAAATATCGAATTTCCAGTATCAATGTTATGGGTAATTCCCCATTATCTGCAGACTCTAACACAGTTACAACTGCAACAACACCAAGTATTCCACTAACATTACAAACCACATCAATAAGTAATTCACAAATTGATATGACATGGGGTCAACCTAGCCAAACTGGAAATTCTGCAATTACAAATTATGAATTATCATACGAATATCCAGTTGGTAGCAATACTTGGACAACATTAGGAACCGTCCCAGTGACACAAACAAACTACTCATTCACTGGATTAGTCCCAGATGTTGAGTACAAACTAGGCGTTTCTGCAATTAACCTAATTGGAACTGGTGGCATGGCC
This sequence comes from Candidatus Nitrosopelagicus sp., assembly GCA_028344155.1. GTDB lineage: Archaea > Thermoproteota > Nitrososphaeria > Nitrososphaerales > Nitrosopumilaceae > Nitrosopelagicus. Next base: position 5,298 of record JAOMAI010000020.1, on the reverse strand, counting down.
ACTGATAACGAATGGACTAGACCAAATGCACCATCTAACTTTGGTGTTCAGCCAATTGATAATGCCTCATTGTATGTAGGCTGGGATATTGCTGGTCAATCAACATCTACATTTAGACTACAAACTGACTTTTCTGGCACTTGGACTGACGTAATGACTGACACATACGGAAATCTTTGTATCGGAAATAACAGTGGACTTTGTGAATTTGTAGTGGGTGGATTAGTTTCTGCAAGCGATTACAACTTTAGAATATACAATACAAATGATGGTGGAGAAAGTGCAGTATCTGCAGAATCAAATAACTGGACCATTCCAAATGAACCAGCAAACCTAGCAATTGCATACTCAATTAACAGTGCAACACAACTAACACTCTCATTTACAGCACCAACAGGCACAGTAACTGGATATCTCATTGAAAGTAACGATGGAACTGGTTGGGTTACAGAAGAACCAAATCATCAGACTTTGTCATTTACCAAATCTGGATTAGCATTAACATCTGTATACGAATTCAGAGTTGCAAGTATCAATTTGGGTGGAACATCAATTTACAGTCCAATAATATCACAAACCACTGCAAGCCCACCAGACCCACCACAGAACCTAACATTGACAGTAAAAGATCAGAATTATCTAAACTGTCCAACTGACGCAAACAGTGCAACAGGTTACTGTATGTTGTTGTCATGGCAGAACCCACAGTCAACATCTGGTGCAAACATCTTAGGCTTCATGGTGGAAAAATCATCTGACGGAATAAACTGGACTACCGAAGTTCTAAACACTCAATCAACTGGAACTTCAATCCTTGATACTGGATTACAGAAAGGAGAAACAGCACAATATCGTGTCTCTGCACACACAGTAATCGGAACTGGATTACCAAGTAATGACCCATCAAAGACTTTAGTTGATGGAACATTCGTAGTAGCTGGACAAGCAGTTGGTGGTAAAACTGTCACAGTGACACCACAATTGTCAATAACGCATGGAACACCAAACTCAGTGGTAGATAGCATTAGTCTATACGCTGAAACTAATCAACCATCTCTAGACTCACAAACTGTCAATGCACAACAAATAACTGGAACAACACAAGTTTACACAGACTTCTACCAATATCCTACAGCAACGGCAAACTACCTTGCAAAGATTTGGATTACACAAGATAACGCACAGTTCCTATTTGAGTCTAATTCAATCTCAGTAACGCCAACAACATCTTACAGTGGAAATGTTCTACTAACAGAAAATAGAAACCAAACTGCAACAGGCTACTCGGAATCCACTTTCGATTTATCTGCAATTGAAGCAAACTGGGACGCAGTTTTAGTATACCAGCATGCAGACCCAACAGTTGCAAAAGAATATCATTTGTATGAGAATATCCAAGCAAATGTAACTGACGCAATTACTGTGCAACCAAATTCGGATTACTACATCTCAGTATATCTAAATCCAACAGAATTTGATTATGCTACAACTGGTTCTGGCACTGCAGTGACACTATCATGTAATGACGATTCGCCAGCAAATTGTGAAGATGGAAAAATCCCACCAGGAACTAGAAGTGACTATGTGGTCAGAAGTTTGAAACACCCAGACTCTCAGCCACAACTAGGCATTGAAGGTCTCGGTGGTTTGTTTGGCTTACCAATGATTTTCGTATTCATCATAGGATTATCTGCAGTATTCACAACACGTTCAAGTCACATGGGAATCTTATTCATAGTCATAGCAATTGGACTCATGAGTTACTTAGGATATCTCTCATTCGACATAGAATCCACCACAAACCTAGACGAGAACTCAGCCACATGGGGTATAATCATCGTGGTCACGATAGTGGGATTATTCATCGGAAAGAGATGGTCGTAGATGTCTGACTCTAAGATGTTCACTGCCAATAAAATGCCAAAGGGATATGATGAGGTTTGGAAGGCATTTGGAAAAGCATGGTGTAAGAAGAAAGATGAAACAGTGTAAATTATGTGGTCTGCCCTTGACTGATTTTACAGACTTGGAAATACAAAATCATGTGAAGCAAAATCATTCATTTTTCAAAGGCGACTCAGTAATAAAACAAAATATTTAATTTTAAATACAAAATTTCGAGAAAAACATTATGGCAATTCCCATATTTGAAATGAAGTTATCCAAACAGCCTATTGCAGTAATGAAGGCTGGGGACAAACAATTGAAGTTTATCAAAATGAGAATTTACAATACAAAGTATTGGGCTTCAAAAGAACATGGTATCTTTGAAGTTGATGATACTTACGAATATAGATTCAAAAATACAAGTGTCTATTTCTATAATGCTTCAAACCCAAAACCACTTTCACTAAAAGCGATGGACGAGATTGACACTGCACTCAAAAATTCTGGCGATGTTGAACTGGTAAATCAAGAAAGAATAATCAACGTACTTGGTTCTAACCCAGAAATTGATCCTACAAACTTACAAATTCCACCAGATAAAACTAGAGAATTCACACCATTAACTAGAAGATTTTTACACGATTATCAAAGAGATGATGAACGAAAGAAAGTTGAAATGATTATCAAAGTCCCACATCAAAAGACTCACGTAGAATCTCTAAGTGGTTTATTGATTGGAATGGGAATGAATCGTGGTCATTTTGCTTTCGTGCAGATAGGTCACAAGACCATAGACATAGTTCCAATGTATCTGCATAACGATAGAGCTTTCACTCGATATGGTGTGTTCGAATACACAAAGGATAATCTCTACTTGTGCAAGAAACAACAGATTGGATTATTCGTTCTAAATGACACTGAGCATTTACCATCAGAACAAAATCCAAAGAAGGTGGATAAAGTAATGACCAAAATGGTTAGACGAAAAGAATGGGACAAACTAGAATCATTTGTCCAACCAGTAAATTCCAAAAAAAAACCACTTCCATTAAACAAAAATGTATCAATATCTTCCGAAAAAAATCTAGTCCAGTGGCAAGCAGACCAGCCATCAATAATGATGACAACTCTAAAGGAAGTTCACTCATCAAAGATAGCGATAGTGACAGGTCTGGGCGAATCAATGAAGAAAGCCATGCCAATAGTGATGATATTCGGGGGAATCATGCTAGTAGCGATAGTAATGTCGAATCTACCTCCAGTAATAGACAAATTAGCCGAATATACGGGGGCACAGCCACCTCAGATAGTGTTCCTATCGCCACAAGAAGCAAAGGATCAAGGGCTGACGGTGGGAGATTTGCCAGTAGCTACTCAAGTTCCAACAACTCAAAAACAGTACGATCAGATGGTAGCCGAAGGCTTAGCCGAAGGCGATATGACAGCGAAGTTCTTAGAACCAGTGGAAACAGAAGGCGATTATCTGGCAGGCGACTTTCAAGATTCCAAAATGATACTACCGACTGATACGGTTCCACCAGAAATAACATATCAAGATATTCTAGTTACAGATGTCACAACAAATGGTGCTATGGTAAAATACGCAGAATATGGAATCATAGCCTTTGATGATGTTGATGGACAAGTTGAGGTCATTTGTGACCCACCAAACAGAAAGATATTCCCACTGGGAGATTCGCCAGTAGTTTGCTTTGCAACAGATGAGGCTGGAAATTCATCTAGAGTTGAGTTCACAGTGACCGTAGAGGCTAGAGAAAGGGAACAAGCAGACACCATCGGTGGCGTAATCCCTGCACCACCTAACCTTTTACCACCTTAGTTTAATTTTAAATTCTAGAATATACTGGATTAAACATTGAATGTAGCGACTCTATCGGTAATTGCACTATTATTTTTCATACCAGTGTCAGCATTTGCTGGTCTCAATACGATAGAAGAATGTTCTGAGAAGTTAGGAAAACAATGTTCATGTTGGGAAGTAGGACAATGTAACTTTGCAAGTGACCCACTCGGAACAATGACTTTACCATTCGATTCTATCTTTGGTGGATTATCATTAGTTATTTTGTGGGCTTTGGTTTTAGGAATCATCTGGTTAAGAACACAAAATCCTATGCTCTGTGGCGTACTAGGAATCACAATGACTGGTGCATACCTTGCAAGTGGAGAAACAATTGCACCAGCCTTCAAACAAGCACAGGCAATCGGTGTAATGTTATTCTTAACATCAGTTGGAATTTCACTATACCATATCTTGAATTCTAGAATACACGCACCACCACAGTAGTATCAATATTTAATTTTAAATTCTATTATTTTCACGATAATTCATGTCATTTGATGGAATGTCTGGTCTGAATAGTCCAATATCTGATCGTATGATGAGTCTCATGCTAGAGTCTCAAAAACCAGAAAATAGGAACCTGTGGGTTAGAACATTATACCTACCAAAAAAGACTGGAACTGAATCAGTTTATCGAGTGCTACACATGGACATGATTAAGCGAATCGTAAGTCCGTTTTTACGAGAATCAATTGACGCATATCAAGAAATTCTCAAAGACACATTAACTTCTACAAGTTCACATGAGGGCTGGGGACTAGACAAACTAACCCAAACAACTCATAGACAAATAATGGAACAAGAACCATTGAAGGACAAGGGTGGTAAAGCACCTAAGAACCTGTTCGGATAGATATGAGTTCACATTTACAACATTGTAGAGGCGACCATTGTACAGTTCATACCAATACTTTTGGCACAGCGTATAACAAAGCAGACTGTCCTAATTGCAAATCATACGTTCTTGTGGAGAAAGATGAGAGGGGATTAGGTAGATGTATCTGCTGTAAAGGTGCTGTTAAACACAAAAACCATTATCGTAAGCTGAAATCAATCCTAAACAAAGCTGTAAAAGAAAATAGTGGTCTAATTGACACTATGAAATTGCAGACAATTCAGAATAATCTCATCGTTAAAGTAGAGTTTGGAGACCAAGAATACCATATTTCCATCAAAGGTATCATAATGTACAATTCAAATCAGTATACTAGGGACACTATGCCTGCAATTCAAGATGAAGTCGTCCTAGTACGCAAAACAAAGACTGGAAGAAAGACGATTTAATTTTAATAAGCACGTTTTATGAGGAATATTATGGCTGGAATTACACAGAAAGAGAAAACATTCTATGACATGAGTGCAAAAAAGAAAGTAGTTGTTGACCCTACTAACGTCACTGTGAAAAAATTGACTGGAAACAGATACCAATTAATTTGCAAATTAGGAGACAAAAAACTGTACAAGTTTGCCAGTGAAGAAACAGCAAAGAAATTTTCATAGTCAAATCCCCTTTTAATTTTAAATTCTAGTTTCTACATCAAATAACA
>JAOMAI010000002.1 GCA_028344155.1 Candidatus Nitrosopelagicus sp. | reverse complement strand
AATATTCCAGTTTTACCTTTATTCCAAGCTGGTTTTCCAAATTGTGGATTTTTTGCACCAAGATTTGCAAGTCTGAGTTTTTCTTTAGTTTTTTTCGGAAGTTTTGTTCCTTTTTTCTTTTGTGCATTTCTCAATAGAGCATTTAAGCTGTTTGGATGTAGAGGCTTTCCCTTTTGTGCAAGACTCATGTTGCGTTTTGCAGTCTCTGACATTTTTTTACCTTTATGAGCTTTGGACAACTTCTTTTTTGTTTCATCCGAATGTTTCCTTCCAAGATTAGATTGTGAGATTTTCTGTCTAGTTGAAACTGATAGTTTTTTCCCAAGATTAATCAATCGAAGTTTTTTCTTTGTTTCTGCAGATCTTTTTATTCCAAGTAGTGGTTTTGAATGTTTTTCACGTTCAGCCTTTGGCATCACTCTTCCTTTCAACGCCTTTGAAAGTTTTTTCTTTGTTTCTGCAGAGACTATTTTTCCTTTATGTGATTTTGATAATGCTAGTTTATGCGATTTAGATAATTTTTTACCTTTATTCCAAGCAGATTTTCCTCTTTTCGCCATCTGCATTCTAGGTTACTCTTCTAGAAAATCTTAACTGAAATTTTAATTTCTTATACTGATTTACGCCTAACCATTAAGTCAAGATTCAATATGTTAAATAAGTAAAATACGTCTATACAATTCAAAATTTATGAAAATATGTGGTGTGGATGATGCAGGCAGAGGATCTATGATTGGGCCTATGGTTATTGCAGGAATTAGTATTGAGAAAAAAAATATCCCTAAACTTCGTAAACTAGGTGTGCGTGATTCAAAAAAACTTAGTTCTAAAAAGCGTGAATTATTGTATAAAGAAATCATAAAACTTGTCGACGATTACCATGTAATTCGAATTCCTCCAAAAACTATAGACAAATATGTTTTTGAGCATAACTTGAATCATTTAGAAGCAAAAAAAATGGCTGCGGTCATAACACATCTTAAGTCTGAAATATCATATGTAGATTCTTGTGATGTAAACGCTACTAGATTTGGCCGTGAAATATCTGATTTATCAAATAAATCTAAAGTACGATCATACCATTATGCAGATTCTAGATTTGTTGTTGTTTCCGCTGCTTCGATTATAGCTAAAGTATCACGAGATCGTTCCATTGCACGTTTAAACAAAAATTATCAATTTGGAAGTGGTTATCCTTCTGATAAAAAAAGCGTAAATTTTGTTAAAAAATTAGTTTCTGCAAAAAAACCTCTTCCATCATTTATACGTAAAAGTTGGAAACCGGTACAAAAAATACTTGGTCTAATTAATTGATTTTGCAATAACCATTGCATGATCTTTATCAAATGGTCTTAAATCGATTTTTTCACATATTTTAAAATCATCTTCTAATTTTTTCATTTCTTGATTAATTATCTGGTTTGGATCTTTTGTGACATCTATGCTTCTTGTTTTAATCACTAGAAATAGAAATCCACCTTTTTTAAGATACATTTTGCAATTATCAATTGCAATCTTTGTTTGTTCTGGTTGTGCAATGTCAACATACACAACATCAACTTTAGTAAAAACTGAAAAATACTGATCAGGTCTTTTTGCATCTTGAATTATTGGAACAATATTCTTTCTATACACTGCAACTCTGTCAAGAAAATCTCTCGCAACTCGACTTGAATGCTCAACTCCAAAAATCATGCCCTTAGGACCAACTATATCTGAAATATGACTTATTGTTGTACCCGTTGATACTCCTAGATATAATACGCTTGATTTATCGTGGAATGGAAATTCCTCTAAACCATTCATTATACATGCTGCCAATTTACTTCTAAACGGTTCCCAGTTTCTATACTCTATTCCATTTTTTACAACTAATTTCTCTTTGTAAACCTGTTTCTGAGGTGTAAAATTTTCTGTGAAGAGCTTTTTCTCTCCATCTAGTGAAAACCAGAAATAATTATTATCTTCTTTCAAAGTTATTTCGCTTTCTGTTTTTGAATCTATCTCCTCGTCTCTTTTGTTTAGATTCTTTACTCTTACGGAAATTTCCTCTTTGTTGATATTCTTGTGGTTGAGGTTTTTTAACTGGTTTTGAATTCTTTTCTTCGATTTCCTTTACTCTGATATTTAATTTCTCTAGCAATGTTGTGTTTAATCCTGCTCCATGAACATCAACTCTTGCCGCAATTGCCGCTTTTGCAGCAATTGCTCTTGCAATTTTACCTCTTTGCCATCTTGGAGCTGCATGTACTACTGCATGTTGGAAAAGTATTCCATGTTTTGGTGGATTTGAACCAGTCTTTAATGCTCTAAACAATGCTTTTTCTGCACCTAATACCTGAATTGTACTTGCGGGCATTGTGCCCATTTTTGCAAGACTTCCTGCTTTTGCTAAAATTCTTGCTCCTACAGTTGTTCCTAAAACAGCAGATAAGTTTGGAGCGACTTTTTCCATTTCTGTATCTACTTGTTTTTCTAAATCATTTCTTAACTCAAACAAGGTTAAGATATTCTTAGCCAAATTTTGAACAATTTTTAGATTTTCTTCTGTAATATCGCCTCCTCTACTTTTTTGTTTTACAAGTGAAAGCATTTGAACTTTAGAATCTGGAAATCCTGCATCTACAAACACATCATCTGACATTCCATCTCTTTTTCCTGCAACAACAATCTGCGCATATCCGTTTATGCTATCAATAATATTATCTAACTCTGGGAAATGAAGTCCATACCATTCTCTTAATCTGGAACTCATTCCATTGATTATTTTGTCAGTATCATCCAATGAATTGATGCATTGAATTATATGTAAATCTGGACTTGATGATACTTCTGTTACTTTTGATGAAGATAATTGAATTGCAAAATCTCTAAGTTTCTGTATCGCATCGTCATAATTATTTGCTAATCCTGCATCAACCAAAATCTGTGGTTTTGTTAATTGAATATCTTCTAATTTTGCTTGACTCATCACTTGAGATTCTATTGATTTTTTCTTTAGTAAATCTTGTAATCCTACGTCGTTAACGAGGACATCAAAACCCTCTTCGTGCAAAAATTTTACTAATTCACTTAATCTTGATTTACCTTTTTTTGCAAAAACATAATCTTCTGCAGGCACTGAAAATGGAAAAGATTTCACAAATTTTTGCTCTTCAAAAACAACAATTCCTAATTCAGTAAGTATTACCGATAACATAACACTGATCCCATCAAATCCTCATTAAAAAATCTACATATTGTAAATCAACTGTTATAAGACAAATGTGCGAATTCTTTTCAAATGAAATCAAGTCTTTCCACAAATATTGGCTCTCTTAGACTTGACCAACCAACCGTTCTTGCATCTGGAATTTTAGGTATATCTCTTGATGTTTTCAAAAGATTGCATAATGCAGGTGCTGGTGCAGTTGTCACTAAATCCCTAAGTAAAGAACCGTGGGAAGGTTATCCAAACCCAACTATTTTTAGTGTTAAAGGTGGAGGGTGGATTAATGCAGTTGGATTATCAAATCCGGGTGCAGCAACTTTTGCTAAAATGATTGAACCAAATAATGATGTTCCAATAATTGTAAGTTTGGTTGGCTCTATTGAAGATGATTTTGAGTACATGATGAAAAAATTCGAGAAATGTAATGTTGCTGCTTATGAACTAAATCTTTCATGCCCACATGTCGCTAAAGTTGGGCTAGAAGTCGGTGATGATATTGAACTTGTTTCTAAAATAATTAAACGAGTAAAATCTGTTACCGATGTACCAATTATTGCAAAAGTTGGATTGGGCAAATCTGATTATCTTAAAACCGTTGAAGCTGCTGTATCCTCTGGAGTTGATGCGATTACTGCAATTAACACAGTTAGAGCAATGGCCATTGATGTTGAAACTCAGATGCCAATTCTTAGTAATAAAATAGGTGGCTTGTCTGGTACTCCAATCAAACCAATTGCTCTAAGATGTGTTTATGAAATTGCATCTAGGTTTGATATTCCAATTATGGGATGTGGTGGAATTTCTAGTTGGGAAGATGCAGTTGAATTTATCTTGGCAGGTGCATCTGTAGTACAATTTGGTAGTGTAATGGGTGATCATTGGGTTGAAACATTTAGTGAAATTAATTCAGGCATTCAAAATTATATGGAAAGAAAAGGTTATGCAACAATAGGTGAAATGGTTGGAAGAGCAAAGAGACAATAATCATCCACACATTTGTGTTATAGAAAAAATTGTAGATGAAACTCCTACCGTTAGAACGCTATATTTCAAAGACTCAGTACTTGCCAATGTGTTACCTGGTCAATTTGCAATGATTTGGATTCCTGGTGTAAATGAACTTCCGATGAGTGTTATGGTGTCTGATGTAAATGATCAAGCGGCACTAACTGTCAGAAAACGTGGTGAATCTTCTACTGCATTATACAATCTTTCTCCAGGTAAACAAATAGGTGTGAGAGGTCCATACGGAAATTCTTTTGAAATTAAAGATGGAAAAATTCTATTAATTGGAGGTGGGACTGGATTAGTTCCTTTAATGAGATTGATAAAATTCTCAAACCCCTCAAATCACATAACCGTTTTAATGGGGTCACAGACAAAAAATGAAGTATTTTTTGAAGAAACTGCAAAAAAACTATTACAAAATAACTCTCATGAAATTATTCCTGTTACTGAAGATGGCAGTTATGGCGAAAAAGGATATGTCACTGACATCTTGGAAAATCTCTTAGAAAAAAATTCTTATGATGCCATATACACATGTGGTCCTGAATTGATGATGTACAAAACTGTTCAAATGGCTCAAAAAAATGGAATATTTGTCCAAGCAAGTTTAGAACGAATGATGAAATGTGGTGTTGGAATATGTGGAAGTTGTTGTGTTAATGATGACCTTGCATGTCGTGATGGAACTGTTTTTGATGGTGGCCATTTATCTACCAAATCTGAGTTTGGTCACTCTCACAGAACAAAATCTGGTATTTTAGAAGAAATATAACAATAGAACCCAAGCAAGGTTTAAAATAAATGATTTTTCAAGCCGAGTAGGTAAAAAATGGCAACTCCAAAGATAGTTTTAACCGCTGATAGAACTTTGATGTCTCCTTATAGGGGAATTTCTCTTGCGACCTTTTTTGGATGTGCTCCTGCAATTGATCCTAATCGTGATAAAAACAGTTTTTGGTATAAGATATTAAAAAATCAAGTTACTCCAAAAATACTATTTGATTTTATTTGTAATTGGTCACCTGACATTAACGGTGTAGCCAAATATGCTCCATATGGATTACGAAAAGTTGAGGCTGGATTACTGCGTGATGGATATGCACGAAAAGATGTAGTAATTGCACATCCAAATCATATTGAAAAATTCATTGGTCCTGAAACAGAAGTTGTTGGAACTTATGAAATGGATCCTCTAGGAATGGGTCCTGTAACCATGACCTTTACTTTTGGACGTAAACAAACATCTTATGATGAATTTTACAATGCAGAATTACATCATAGAATTAATGCAGCAAAGAAAAAGAATGGTAGTCATGCTAAAGTAATTGCTGGTGCATCTGGCACATGGCAATACAACTATGCTCCCGAAAAAATTGAAGAATATGGACTCTATGCAATTTTAGAAGGGGAATTAGGAGGTATAGCTCCTGAAATAGATGGGCATGCTGGAAGATTTTTCGATTATCTGATAGATGGACAATTTGAAAATATGGATCCTTTCAGAAAAAGAAAAGATTTCAAAGTTGATATTAAAGAATACAAACGTGGTGATAACACGTATCATGGAAGATTTGTTAATTTCTGGGATAGACCTGAATTAGATGATATTCCTGAAATTGTAGAGCCAAGTATGCATGGAATGGTTGAGGTGATGCGTGGTTGTGGTCGTGGATGTAAATTTTGTGATGTAACACTTCGTTCTTTGAGATATTATTCTCCTGAAAAAGTGAAAAAAGAGATTGAAGTAAATATTAAGAAAGGTGGAATGGATAGAGCCTGGATTCATAGTGATGATATTTTTGTTTATGGAATGGATATACGAACTGCCAAAAACATGGAACCAAATCGAGATGCATTAGAAGATTTGTTTAAAGCAATAATGTCTACTGGTGTAAAACATACCAACCCAACTCATGGAACACTTTCAGGTGCAATTGCAGATGAATATCTTCTACCAAGCCTCTCAAAAATTACAAATGCGGGTCCTGATAATCTAACAGGTATTCAATGTGGATTTGAAACTGGTAGTACAAGATTAATTGAAAAATATGCCGATAGAAAACTTGCACCATATAGTCCTGACGAATGGCACTGGGTTGTGAAAGAAGGTGTAAAAACTCTTAATGAAAATTATTGGATTCCTGCATTTACTTTGATTATGGGTCTCGACAATGATGAACAACCCGAAGATGGATGGGAGACAATTCGATTAATCAGTGAATTAGAAAGAGAACAGCCAGAAGCAATGTTTACTGCCACTCCTTTAACATTTGTTCCAATAGGATTACTTGAAAAATCAGAATTTTATGATATGGGTCAAGATGGTGACCCAACTCAATTAGGTGTCATGTACAAGACTTGGCAACATAACTTCAAGTATGGAATTCAAAAATTCATGACTAGAACTGGAAAACACGGTGCAGCAGGAAAACTCAAGGCTACCGCATTTAATGGACTTGCACGTTCCTTAGGTGGCGTTCCATTAGGCGCTATGGAAAGATATGCCCGAAGAAAAGGTCCTGAACATGAGCGTGTTATAGAGAAAATTAAAGCCGAATATTGGTAATTCCCAAATACATAAATTCCTAAATTTTAGCGTAATTGTATGGCAACACACGGTTCGCTTACAAAAGCAGGCAAAGTAAGAGGTCAGACTCCTAAAGTAGAGGGAAGAAAGATCGTTGGAACAAACTCAAAATTGCGTAACAAAAGTAATTACAATAAACGATTTGTTCTAGTTGAAAAAGGACTAGTCGGAAAAATGCCAGGTCAAAACAAAGCAAGTGCACAAAGACGAAGACGTCGTTAGGCTCCAATTTATTGATTTTAAATTTAAATTTTCTAAAACAAAATGGTTATAAAGTACTGGTACCGTACCTTACAGTATGACTGAAGAAATAACTTTAGAAAGTCTGGCCGGTGTTGGTCCAGTAACAACTAGAAAGCTCAATGATGCTGGAATTCATAATATTATGGATCTAGTAGTCAGAGGTCCTGTAGAGATAGCCGAACTTACAAGTATGGATATTGATACTGCAGGAAAACTTGTAGAAAAAGCAAGAGAAGGTCTAGTTGAAGGTGGATTAATTCAGAAAGATTTTGTTAGTGCAAACGAGTTATACAAAAAGAGACAGTCGATTGGTAAAATTACCACTGCAACTGAAGCTCTTGATACACTATTTGCTGGTGGAGTAGAAACTCAAGCATTGACTGAGGTCTATGGAGAATTTGGATGTGGCAAAACACAATTTTGTCACACAATGTGTGTACAAGTCCAAAAACAAAAACAAGAAGGTGGTCTTGAAGGTGGTGTATTGTACATCGATAGTGAAAATACTTTCAGACCTGAAAGAATAGTTTCAATTGCACAAGCAAATGGAATGGATCCTGAAAAAGTACTTGACAACATTATTGTTGCAAGAGCTTATAACAGCTCTCATCAAATTCTCATTCTTGAAGAAGCCAGTACTTTGATAAAAGAACACAATATCAAATTAGTTGTAGCAGATTCTGCAGTTGGTCTATTTAGATCTGAATACCTTGGAAGAGGTACTCTAGCAACACGTCAACAAAAACTAAACAAATTTGTCCATTTGTTAGTTAGATTGGCTGAAACATACAATGTTGCGGCACTTGCAACAAACCAGGTAATGCATTCTCCTGACCAATTCTTTGGTGATCCAACAAGACCTGTTGGAGGTAATGTGGTTGCACATACAAGCACATACCGAATTTACTTTAAGAAATCTGGTAAAAAGAGAATTGCAAGAATGGTTGATAGTCCACATCACCCAGAAATGGATGTAGTCTTTGCATTAGGTGAAGCAGGTGTAATTGATCCAGAAGATGCAACAACAAAGAAAAAGAAGACCACAAAAAAGTCAGAGCCTAAAGAAGAAGTTACCGAAACTCCTGATATTAGCGCAGAACCAATAGATTCTGAGCCTAAAGAAGAAGTTACCGAAACTCCTGATATTAGCGCAGAACCAATAGATTCTGAGCCTAAAGAAGAAGTTACCGAAACTCCTGATATTAGCGCAGAACCAATAGATTCTGAATCAACTGATTTGAAATAGTCTCAATCCTTCCTCTTTTCATTTTATATCTCCAATTTCCTACCAAATCCCATACTAGTCTTAAAATAAGGGAAAGCGAGTATTTTTTTTAATATGGCAACTAAAAAGACATCTGGTCGTTCTCATGGATTTAAACATAAATCACGATCTGTAATGACAAAGAAAGGTCCTCGTGGAGTATCTTTCATGTTGAGAGAGTATAATGTTGGTGACAGAGCTCTAGTTCAAATTGATCCAGCACAACACAAAGGATTACCTCACAGACGTTATCATGGAAAAGTGGGACTTGTTACTGAAGTAGGTAGACGACATGTAGTTTTAGATGTAAAATTAGGTGAAAAATCAAAAACTTTAATCACTAGATTAGACCATATCAAACCATTCGGTGTATAATATGGAAGAAGTAAAAAAGAAAGTAGCAGTTTCATTATCTGAAGTAAAAGAATTATTGAAAAATCAAGATCCTGAAAACATGGATCAAATTCAAAGATGGACCTTTGATTATGTTTCCAAAGTTTCAAGCTTGGAGGCTGACTCTGCAAAAAAAATGAAACAACAATTAGTAAAAGATTGTAACATTACTGAAGAAGAGGCTGTTGAATTAATCAACATATGTCCAAACACAATGTCTGAATTACGTTCGTTTACTTTTGGATGGAAAAAACTAATTCTCACTGAAACTTTAGAAAAAATTCTTAAAATTATCAAGGATAACAGCTAAAACTTTAGGTGATTTTTTTGGAAATGGGAACACCCCAATCACGAAAATATGAAGAATATGCATATGTTATAGATTTTACATCTCGTGGTAGATCAAAAACTGTACGTGGACGGGATGGAATTATTGTAACTGCATTAGGTGAAGAACGTTTGACATTACTTGAAATTCTTGGATTAGATGAATCTGAATTTGAAATTGGAGAAAAAATTTACATCGGTAAAGAAGGAAGGACTAAAGTTCAATCAGTGTTGGGAAAGTTAGATTATGAACAAATCACTGACTCTGCTCAAACTGAATTAAATAATGTCGTATCTACAATTGTCACAAATAATGAATCACGATTTGTAAATTATATTAATAATGCACAGCCATTAACGCCTAGAAAACATTCACTTGAACTAATTCCTGGAATTGGAAAAACATACCTCAAGGTAATAATTAATGAAATTAATAAAAAGAAATTTGATAACTACGAAGATCTTGAATCTCGTGCAGGAATAAAAGATCCTGTAAACCATCTATCTAAAAGAATTATTGAAGAAATTTCCGGAGAAACTCAGTTTAGACTATTTGTCAAAAAATGAGTATTAGAAAAAAATTAGGGCAAAATTTTCTTAATTCAAAATCAATTGCAAAATTCATTGTTGATTCAGCAAAAATATCAAAAAATGACATTGTTTATGAAATTGGAATTGGTAAAGGAATTCTTACTCCATTTCTTTGTGAAAAATCAAAAAATGTAATTTCTGTTGAAAAAGATCATCGACTTTATGAGGAAACTATTACCAAATTCTCTGAAACTAAAAATCTAAATATCATCTATGGTGATGGATTTAAACAAAATGAAAAATTTGATATTTTTGTTTCAAATTTACCATATTCGGAAAGCAAAAAAGCTATTCAATGGATGCTTATGAATAAATTCACATATGGAATAGTGATGGTCCAATATGATTTTGCAAAAAAACTATTAGCTGAAAAACAAGAACGAAAGGCAATATCTGTATTAGCACAATCAGGATTTGAGATGAAAATTTTAAAAAAAATTGGCAAAGAGAATTTTACTCCAAACCCAAAAATTGATTCTGCCATAATGTCATTTTCAAGAAAAGATACATTTTCAAAACAACTGATTCAATCTGTAAATCTAATGTTCTCATTTAGAAGGAAAAAACTTCAAAATATAGGAAAAAAATTAGGAATAGAAATAGAGTCTAATCAGAGACTAGAAGAGATGGAAAATAATGAAATTATCAAATTTGCAAAAAAAATTAGAAAAATCTGAACAATATCTGCCTGCTGAAGACACATTTTTTCTTGCAGATCAGTTAAAGGGTCTAAGTGGAAAATCTGCATTAGATATTGGATGTGGTTCCGGATATCTGACAGATGTTTTAAAATCTACTTTTGATCTTGTGATTGGCACTGATATTAGTTTCAACACTCTTCTTGAACAAAATTATAAAACTCAAAATGTAATATGCTGTCACTCCGCTGATGCATTAAATCAAACTTTTGATTTAATAATTTGTAATCTTCCATATCTTGCAACTGATGAAATTATTGATGTTGCGACTGACGGCGGCAAAGATGGATTGGAAATACCTATAGAAATCATAAATTCTGCCTTACCAAATTTATCTCAAAAAGGACAATTTCTTTTTGTAACATCATCGTTATCTGATTATATGGGATTGATAGATTTTGTAAAATCTAAAAATTTTGAAGCCAAAATTATATCTAAAAAGAAATTATTTTATGAAGAACTAATTATTGTACGAGTAAATCACTTACTTTCGTAAATTTGATTTTGCAAGATTTGTAATCTGTTCTGACATCTGAGTAGTTGTGGCATCTCCTCCGATATCGAATGTAACATATTTTCCTTCATTGATTATCTGTTCAGTCGCATCAAATATTGCATCTCTGATGTCTCTTTCTCCTAAATAATCTGCCATCCATGCACCAGCAAGCACCGTAGCGGTAGGATTAACTTTATTCTGACCTTTGAATGATGGTGCACTTCCGTGTGCTGCTTCAAACATTGCATAATCTTTTCCCATATTAGATGAATAAATCAATCCAATTGAACCTACAATTCCTGAAGCAAGCTCTGAAATTATATCCATGAATAAATTTGTGCTTACCAATACTGAGTTGTTAAACTGTTCTGGATTGATAACTAACTGTTGTGCCATATTATCAATGTAAATTTCTTGTAATTCCATATTTGGATATTTTTCTAATGAATTTTGTACTTCTTCAAAGAATAAACCATCTGTTTTTTTTAAAATATTACGTTTTGTTATTGCTACAACTTTGTTCAATTCGTACTTTTTTGCCCAATCAAGAGCTGAATCCATAAATCTTGCACATCCTTTTCTTGAAATTTTTCTAATTGCAATTGCTGTATCTTCATTTAGCTGTGTTTCAACACCGGTGTACAATCCTTCTGTTGCCTCTCTAAAACATACAAAATTCACATCTCTATTTGGTGTAAGTCTTTTGAAAGTTTTTACTGGTCTGATATTTGAAAATAATTCAAATTTTTGTCTTAAAGTTACTGCAACGCTTCTTGGGGCTCCTGGTACTGGTATGGTTGTAGTTGGTCCTTTGAAACATGCATCAACTTCTTCTAATGTTTGCATAGTTGAATCAGGAATGTATGATGTATCTTTTCTACCATTTTCTTCCCATTGTTCAGATCCTGCGTCGCAAAATACCATTTCTGCTTGCAAATTACATTCTTTTAAAATTCCAGTCATTGCATCTACAATTTCTGGTCCGATTCCGTCACCTTTCATTATTGCAACTTTTTTTGTCATATGAAAATCATAATTTTCAATTATTTAATCCATTAGAGTCATGAGGTTCATGTCGTATGAATGAAATAAAAATACATGAAATAATGTTCCTATATGGTTCCAGATTTATCAATCGAGAATTCATTACAACTTGTTACTTCTGAATTAGAAAAGCTACGGAAAACCATCGAAAGCATATCTAAAATTAATGAAAAAAGCATATCTGATATAATCAACCTATATTATCAGGCAGCCGTGGTTCAAACTCTGGCCAAAAAACTCAAAAATGATTTTAAGAATTCTGATAAATCTGAACATAAAAAATTATTAGATAAAATAGAAGAAATTGAAAAATATCTAGTTGATAATTTTACAAAATCTCTTCATCCTGAAATATTAACTCAATTAACAAATTCAATTCAAAATTCTACTGAAAGTCTCAAATCACTTGGACAAAATTCTGAACAAAAAACTAAAGTAACTATTGAAAAAGAGGCATTACTATACAAAAAACTACGTGAATTAATGAGTACTAAAGAATTTGTTGAACAATATGAACTTGGTTTAAAGAATGATTGAAACTATTTCTAAAAATCTTGTAAATCTAAAACAGGAATTCAGACGTATTTATTCTGGAACTAGTCATATACAAGAAATTTTACCACTATCTGAATCTGATATTTTTCCTATACCTCAAAATGATCTTGATTCTCTTCATTACTTTTTACAAAATAATTCTATTTACTATAATACATTTGAAGAAAAAATTAATGATGTTAATTATATGATTTATGAAGGTGACATTAACAAGTATTGGTTAAATAGCATTGGTCATGAGTCAAGTACTCAGCCATTTTCCCCAACATGGATGTTAACTGCATACATAATTACGTCTATAGCAAAAATTCTAAATTACAAAGAAGTACTTGATATTGGTTCTGGAGATGGTCGTATTGCATACTGTGGAAAAATCTTGGGATTAAATGCATATGGAATTGAAATTGATAATATGTTAGTTGACTTACAAAATTACATTTCTAAAAAAACATTGATTGATTTTAATCCCATTTGTTCTGACGCAGTAACATTTGACTATGATTCTCTGAAACTCACTCAACCTGCATTTTTTATCGGAGGCTTACCTCAGATGGGTGGTGATGTATTGGCCAGTAATATTATTTCAAATTTGAATAATAATCTAAAAGAAAAAACATGTATGGTTCTGACTGGAAGTTACTCTGAAAAATATTCTGTTAATGATACAAAAGATGGAGGATGGAGAAAGTTAATTAATAATACTGGTCTTAAAATAATTCAATCTAATTCGCTTCCGACTGTATGGAGCTTTGATCAAACAACTGAAACTCCATATATATTCACAAAATTTTCTTAAGAACAAAAAAATCTGTAATGCCGGGGGTGTGCCAAATACTAGATGGTTTAGACTCACTAGCTATTTGATCAGCTTTGACCACTTTTCGTGACTGATACTCTTTTGGAAAGTGGTCATTCAATGCATTTTTTTCTGGAAAATCTTAACTAAATAACAAACTTAGTGAAATAATGGGACTGCCAAAAGGATTTCGTCATACTAAAAAATCAAGAAAAAAAATCAGTGAATCTGGAAAAAAACGACAACCAATTTCTGAAGCAACACGAAAGAAAATGTCAGAAACTAGAAAAAAAATGTTCGCTGAAGGAAAAATCCGTAAAATGACTGGAAAAAATCATCCTATGTATGGAATAAAGCATAGTGCTGCTGACAGAAAAAAAATATCAGAAAAAGTAAGACAGGCATACGCCAATGGAAAACAACCGTGGAACAAGGGCAAAACTAACGTCTATTCTAAAGAACAATTAGAGAATATTTCATCATCAACAAAAAAAGCAATGGCTAGAAAAGATGTTCAAAAAAATCTGAAGAAGGCAGGAAAATTATTCAAAAAAGGAACTAAGCCATGGAATACTGGAACAAAAGGCATGATGCCTGATCCATGGAATAAAGGTAGAAAAGCAACAGAAGCGGAACGAAAGAAATTTTCTATTGCTCAAAAGAAATACTACAAAGAACATCCCGAACAAATTGAGATTATGAGAAAAGTCAATCTTGGTAGAAAACACACAGCAGAAGCAAGAAAGAGTATGTCAATAGCTCAACAAAGACTTGCAAAAACAAAATTCACTCCAGAATACAGGAAAAAATTATCATTAGCACGACAAGGATTCAAAACTCCAAAAATAGATACAAAGCCTGAAAAAGCAATGCAGAAACTATTACGTGATTCAAAGATAAAATTTGATACACATAAGAAAATGTTAGGACAGCCAGACGTTTTCATTAAACCAGATATTTGTATTTTTGTAGATGGTGATAGATTTCATGCAAATCCAAAAAAATATGCCGATGATGTAATCATTTGGAATGAGTATAACCGAAAGGGAAGACATGTTCCAGCGCAAACTGCAAAAATGATCCGTGCAAAAGATATGCGAATAAATCGACAATTGAAAAAAGAAGGATTCAAAGTTTTACGATTTTGGCAAACTGAATTTGAATCAGACCCTCAAAAATGTTTGAATAAAATTCTAAAAAAGATCAAATCTTAATTTGGTGAAAGAGTGGGTTTTAGCATTAGACTGTAATGCCGGGGGTGGGTTTCGAACCCACGACCTCCAGATTATGAGTATTGCCTTCTATGGAAGAACCGTTAGAGTTTACCATTCGAACTGGCACTCTAACCAGGCTGAGCTACCCCGGCATGAATTTTATCTAAGAATATGGCAATTAAATGTTAAAATCAATAATGTTTTGAGACATTTTGCCATGACTCATTTTCTGACTTTACCCACAGGAATTTTTTCTGCAGTGCAGATGTATAGAGTTTCTCCCAATCTGCTGTTACTTCATCTGTCCATGATTTGAAAATTCGTGGGTCGATATAGTTTCTTAATGATGTACCAAGATTGTAATCTCTTGTCTTTTCTGTAAGGTCTAATTGTAATTTTAATTTCTCCACTCTTTCTTTTTGCTTCGTTTTTGATTTTTTGATCATCTGTTTAATTTTTGAAATTCGCTCTTTTCTTTTCTTTTCTTGAGAATCCGTCTTGGTCTTTGTAGTCTCTGCTTTCTTCAATGTCTCTTCATTTTTCTTCCAAGGTGTTGCTTTCTCTGCCACTTTTAGTGTATCGCGCTTTTTTTGAAGAGATTGTTCAAATGTTTTAGGAATTGTTCTCTTATGATTGCACATTTTGGCAGCTTCTAGATTTGCAAGCTTTGCGTGATAAAGTTTTTCCATTTGGGAACTTTTTTTGACATCTCCATTATCGTTAAGATATTTTGACACAACTGTGGATGCGCTAAATGTTCTGAAAACTTTTGCGGTTAATCCATTTACAACAGTTTTATAATATTCGTTAACATCTCTTGATGTTAAATTACCAAAAATTTCATCAGTTGGTTTAATTTTTAATGTTAATTCTTTTAGGTTTTCATGGAATTGTTTATCATTATTCAAAGCTGGAACCGTTTCTTGCCATCTCACACTGTCTTTTCCAAGAAAATCAAATTTTATTGCGTCAGATGTTAATGTCACATGTTCTTTTCTTAATGTAGTTGCACCAACTGTATCTGCTTCTTCTGGATCTTTTTCATCTCCAACTCTCATTGCAGTACGATAAATTAGCCAGCATACTGTAGATATTCTTCTAACTTTTGCGTCCTTGCTTCCCATATCTTTAACAATTTTATTCTTAACGGTTTCAATTTCTCCTGCTAGCATCTTTGCCTTGTCATACTTTGCCTTGTCTCTATCTTGCTTTATCCCTGCTGTATCTGCTAACCATACGTATTTTCTTTTTTGTGTTAGATAGTCTGTCCAGCTTGCCATCCACATTGATTCTTTATCATGAACAATCTTGCCCCAATCTCCTTTTGGAACTTTTGCTTCTTTCCCCAAGTTTAACGTGACATCTTTTGATGTAACTTTTGGTTTCCATTTTCCACGTAGTGGATGTTCCCCTCGCCCTATGAAGATTCCCGGAGGCTCTGCCATGTAATTTGCAATTTCAACTTCCTTATCATCCATCTTACCTTTCCCAAACTTTTCTTTCATCTCTTCTCTCAATTCTTTACGTTTTAGAGCGAGTGCCTTTTTTTGTTCTTTTGTAAGAAGTTCTTTTGCATCTTTTTCCTTATCTACCAGATTAAACGCATTTTTAAAATCAATATCTCCTAATTCTAATTTTTTATATTTACTCCCAAATGTTTTTGCAAAATCTGCAACAAAGTTCTTCTGAAAAACTTTGTCTTGCGCATAAGGTGTGTCTTTTTTCTTTGCCCACTGGTAAATCATTTCTTCTTGTTTAATGTCTAAATCTACACTTTCACCTTTGATCTTAATTTTGATCTTTTTTGTTTCATAATCAGGCGGAAAAAGTATTCCATTGTGTTCTAATTTTTTCCATTTCATTATATTTTACAATCCTGCGGACTTTGACAAAAATCAATCTTTGGCGTATATATTCTAATCTGGGAATTATTCCCCATACAGTTCTTTTTTCAGATAATTTTCAAATTCAATGTCTGTTTTCATTTTTTTAGCTTCCAAAAACATCGCTGCATCATTACCTACTACATATCTTGGTAGAGGTGTTTCTTCTTTCAATGATTTGATGATAACGTTTGCAACTTCTTTTGGAGATGTTCCCATTTCTGCCATCATTTTAACACCTGAAATCACTTTTATTGTAATATCTCTATAAACATCGCTTTCATCTGCTTTTTTTGCTGTTTTCATTGAATCAAAAAAGTTTGTTTTGATTACTCCTGGTTCAATAATTATAACATTTACTCCAAACGGTCCAAGCTCATATCTTAGAGATTCTGATAAGCCTTCAATTGCAAATTTTGAACTAATGTATGCTGTGGAAACCGGAAACCCTATTCTCCCTGCAATTGAACTAATGTTAATTATATCGCCACTTCCTTGTTTTCTCATAATAGGTGCAACTTTCTGAATCATTCTAATTACTGAAAAAAAGTTTGTTTCAAACTGATCTCGAAATTCTTGCATTGAAACATCTTCAGCAGTTCCCCATATGCCATATCCTGCATTATTTACTAAGACATCAATTCTTTGTTTTTCATCAATTATTGTTTTTATTGCATCTTCTGCAGACTCTTCATTATCTACGTCTAATTCAATTACTTTGAGAGGGAGATTCTCTTCTTCTGCGATTTTTTTAATTACTGCCTCTTTTTTCAAATCTCTCATTGTTGCATATGTGAAATATCCTTCTCTTGCTAATGCCAGTGATGTTTCATACCCAATTCCGCTTGAACTACCTGTAACCAATGCAACTTTTTCCATATTGTACTCACTGGCTATCTCTGTAATAGTCTTATTCTTGGCACTATAATGATAAAACAAAAAAGGTTATCTACAATGTTAGTGTCATGGATTTATGGCAGGTTATACATCCGACGTGGCCAAAAGCCACAAAAAATTCACAACTGCATTAAATCGTGCAAAAACGAGACAAGCATGCCTTAACGCATACTGGAAACACAAGAAAGAACATGAAAATCTTCTAAAAAAACATCTGAAAGAAGAATTAGCGGAAGTGAACAAGAAAAAGGCAAGAATTCCTTACAGATAATGTGATGCTTACTATCACCATATCTTTTTTCATTAGAATTCCTTTGATACCAGTCCAATGGAATGTTAGAGAAAAGCTAACAAATCTCTGATAGCCACAGCCACTCTTCCTTCAGAGTAACTGTCTCAATCTGTTTAGTCTTTCCGGCTTTCTTTGCATGACCGGATATGCCAAGTCTTACCATGTCGTCAAATCTGGCGTACACCGTGCCTCTTGATACGCCGGCAATCTTTGCATATTCCTTTGTAGATATGGTGCCATCATTACCAATCATGGCTAGCAATATTCCGGATCTTTCTTCTGGAACCGAATCTATTGCAATTCTATATGCAATGGCCAACTCTTCTTCAGTGATGTGTGTTCTGCCACGAATGAATGCAACGCATTTGCATATTCCCAGCAAGGTCATGTAGATGCGAGTCGGATCTTCTATCTGTGGCTTGCCTACATACTGTCTGTTCTCTTTTGGCATGATTGCTCTCATCTTTGTTACAAGTACGGCAAGCTTTGCAATCTGTTGTATTGTTTCTTTATCATCTGCTTCTTTGTTCCAGGTCACGCCGTCAGGATAGAACTTTGCAATGTTTTCATAAAAGGCAAGCACAATCTTTCTTGCCACTTCCAGTTTCTCTGTATAGGAGCGCTTGGACGAAAGTTTGGTAAGTCTTGTTACTGTCTGGTCTAGTGATTGCTGTCTGTCTGGTAGTCTAAGGAATACAAGTCTAGGCCCCATGTTTCCAAACAGCTCCCATAACTTTGGCGACACTCTAACCATAGCACCCAACATATTGAAGCGTTGAGCCTCTGTCGTACCAATTACTCCATTACCTGTATGTCTGACAAATGCATTGCCATCCAGTAGGCGAGTAAAGTCTGGCATGATCTGCTTTGCCTGTGCATTGTTTGCAAGTGGTGCAAACTCTGGAATTGTTAGTACCTTTCCCTCCAGTTGGTGCAACAGTTGGTCTTCAGGCGCAACATTAGGTGCTGCAGATAGTAATGCTGCAGAAGTTAGGTTGTCTCTCCAGAGTATTACCGGCAGTTCTTTGATTATCTCAAGTAAAGTGGACTTTCCAGACGAGGGATTTCCAAGCAAAAACAATGCCATTGGCTGTGATATGTCTCTAATGAAGAAGCTAGCGCAGATAGCAACGAGTATGTCTAACTCCAATATCCTGTCTGGAAAGTACTTGGCTATTGTTTTATGGAATAGATCCATTGACTGCTTGAATGTTTGGTCTGACACAAAATACTAGATGTAATGATATTGATTTAACATCCTCGCAGATACTAAGGATAGTTGAAATAACATTCCAACAGATCTTTTCTTTTCTAATGGATCAGCGGTCCACCGTTATACTTGCCGCCATTTACTTGCCACCATGGTCTGCTATGCCATGTATATTCTTGGTCTGTCTGCTCACAGAAACATCTCAAGCATAGGTTACTCAAAACATCAGCCAGATCTGTCTCCGTATTAGACATTGATGAACTACATCCACCACATCTAATGTGAATTGGAACACGTTCTATGTGGTATGGCGAACCATCAACAGTATTCCATTCTACTAACTTTACCAGTGTCTTTGGCCCAAAACCTGCCTGAATTGTGGCGATCTTTTCGTGTTTTGGTATTACATCCTGGTGTATCTCCCACAGCTCCAAACTATGCTTCCAGCTTTTCTTGCCACACCAGGTACATACCTTGTTTAGCTGATGGAACTTCCACAGTTCTTCATCATGCTCGTCTTGCTTTAGACTGCAAATTTTACATCTATTCATTTACTTCACCTCCTCAGGAATTATTCCTGCTACAAGTTGTGCAGTAATTGCCAACAGTCTGGCATTGAGAATTTTGCCTTCTCTAAGCACCTGTTTGGTAAAGGCTACCCATTCTTCTTTGGATATGCCAAACTCTTTTCTTAGCAACTCCTGGCTTTTTGTTCTTATTTCTTCAGAACTATCTTTCTGCATCATGGACAACATGACAAATCCAATTACATACTGCAACTGCCAGTTCACTTCCATTCCTCCGCTGTGTCTAAAGAAAATTCTGGTTTTTCATACCATTTTTTCCAATCTTTCTTTTCCGACGGAGCAACATCAAATCCTGCAACTGAATTTGGCTTTTGTCGAAGTTTTTTGAAGTCATGTTTTCTTTCTGCTTCGTTTATGGCAAAGTTTTGTACTTCGTCATCCAAGTCCAGAAGCAATTCATCAATCTGACTTGATGTAAGCAAGGGACATAATTTTCTTGCATCAAATCCAGATCCGCCTGAAGTTGCCCATGTCACAACATGATAGATGAATATTTCACGTTCTGTTAGGCGACCAGAATGTCCATCATTCATTTCCATTCCTCCTGAATGGTTTCTGAGAACTCTTTTTTCTTGTACCCTTGTTTGCGTAATTTTTCTTCTTTTGGTGTTCCTGTGGATACATTATATTTTGGTACCCGACTCGTCAAGCAGGTCTCAACCTCTCTTTCTACATCAAGAAGAATCTCCTCGATTTGTTCATCTGTTAGATTTTTACATCTACTATTTCGGATGGCATGAATCTTTTTACTAAGACCATCTTTTGCCAACTTCCCAAGGTTGCTCATCGTCATCAATGTAATTGCATGATAGATGAATCTCTCACGCTGTGAGAAGGTCATTTCAACTTCTCCTTTTCATCATCAGAGAGCTCGGGTTTCCTTCCCCATCTCTTCTGAGCTATGACATTGATCTCTTCCTGTACGAATTGGATCTCATCTTTCAATCTCTTTATGTCACACTGAGACTTTTCTAGATATGCGGTGGACTCTTTTTCTTTGAGCTGGAATACCAGAAAGTCAAGAGTTTTTCTTTTCTCTTTCAAAAACATCTCAAGATGCTTTTGTTCTTTTCGTTTCTTGTCCCATCTGCCAGTCAACACATCCACTCCCCTACTAGGGCACTGAAGTTTCTGTGCCATTCTTGAGCTTCTTCTCGTTCCTTTGACGATAGTCTTGAACGCAGTGAGATTGCCGCATTAACTATGCGTCTGTCTTCTGCATGACAGATTTCGTCATAGTTTTCCTTTCTGTTTTCGAACGAATCTTCTACTATTCCGTAATAGGTTCGTATTCCCCTTCTAACCAAAGTAGGGGTTTCGGACATTACTTCTCCATCACTTCCATCCGATTGTATGGATTCTTTTTCATTTTCTTTCATAATATTTTCCTGAAAAAAATAGAAAGACCAGAATACCGCAGAAATCCATGCATACCATCCGGTACACATGGGTAATTCAACAACAAATGTGGGTAAATTTACTCAGGTTTGTTGTCCTTTAGCGGCCAAACAGTTATTGGCATTTTTCTGGTCTGTCTTTTTTTCTTATAGAACTCCTTCGCTCCTCAAAAACGGTGCGATTTCTTTTTTCTTTTCAGTTCTCAAAAACGAACTGTGTTCTTGTGTTGTCATCATGGCAAGTTGATCACTTCTACTATTAAAGCGATGCTGGCTAGGAATTACAGTTTTCAAAAATAAACTGCAATTTGATTTCATGTTCAAAGTTTTACTTTCATGATACTTGAACAGTACTCGTTGACTTGTCATTAAATATTTTTTATTTTTATGACTTTTAATACTTACTATGAGATTTTTTTCAACAATGTTTAACTAACCCAATTGAGTTTTTTTAAAAAACCAATAAGGGTTTAAAAGCGTTATGTAAAATATTTTGTAATTAAAAAATTATTAAAACAATCCATTGCTGTGCAACAACAAACTGTTTTTCAACTTCACCTACAATAACATCAACTGCATCAGTTCTTCCTAGTACAACCCATGCAACCCAAACAGAAATTGCTGTAACTACCATCTTTTTTCTACCACGCGGTGTCATTTTTGTAAACTTGCCAAACAGTTTGTATTGTACTCTTGACATGATATCAAGAATTGGTGGATCCTTTTTGTGTTTCTTGTAATATTTTATAGAATATTTGTTGATTAGCCATTTTGTCAAATTATCTAATTGTCTAAAGATCATCATGTGACACCAGATAATCTCTTTTCCAACAATTATGGTAATTACAGCAACATATGCAGGCATGAATAATGCGCCAACAGGCATCAATCCATCAAAAAATGGATTTTCTATCTTGCCTAGTAACAAAAACGTCCAGTGGGCCATCAGCGTTGCCATCATTACAATTCCATACGAACCAAGGATAAATCCAGGCACAAAATGACGCTCTTTTTTGAGATCTAGTATGTCTTGTATTCTTTTTCTGATGAAATTCATTTCAGCTTTTCTTTTGTTTTCTCTGAAAAAAAATCAATTATCTCATCAACGTCTTTTCCTTTTGATTTTAACAGCTGGTAATTCTTCCTGCACAAGATTTCAAGTCTTGACTCCCAGAAATCAAGTCGTTCATCAATCCTCTTACCTTCAGAGATTAGATCCAAACCAATCTTGAACTGTTCTTTTTTGTATCGATAACTACTCACTTCCCACTTTGCTACCTCAAAATCATCCATGATTTCTTCTGGAGTATCTCCATCAAACGCCTTTTCACGTTCATCCCAGCGACCCATTATCTCAACCTCTTTTGTGTTTCTTCTGATAACATCAAGAACCATGCAAAAGTTTCAAACCCTTCTGCCTTGTCTTGATATATCAATTCCAGAATTCTGTTGTCACTTCTTTCATAGAGCTCTCTTAATTCCTGATATGACTCTTTTATCTTTGAATCCTCCTTTTCAATTTCATATTTTCCCAATGCACTTTTTCTTCTGTCTTTGCAGTGAAGTAACTGCAGCTGCAAATTTTGGAAATCTGCCAAGAGTTCAACATCCGGACGATTATCCTGATCCCAGCGACCCATTAGACATCTTCCTCTTCTTCTCTATTGCCAAACATCATTCCACAGTCATTACATGAAAATGCTGGATCATCGTTTGATATGCAACATCCGCCTAGCTGGAATTTTCCTTTGTTCTCATCTTTTTTCATCTCATCTAAGAACTGCGAACTGGGATAACCATACATTATTTCTGCAACGTTAGTTCCATTACAGTTCGGACATGTTTTTTCAGTCATTGTGTGCACACCTGTGATGTTTCTTGCCTTTCCTTGGTTCTCCGTAACATGCAGTCAAGACCTCCTGTATCTTATCCATCTCCTTCCAGATGGCATCCTTCATTGCATCAAACTCTTTTTGTTTCTCCTTAGATTTTTCCATTTCTACAGGATCATCATTCTCAAGTTTTTGCATGTCCAGACATTCACCTACGCACATGATTTTTGCCATATTCATGATCCTTGCCTTCGAGTCAGGGTCTAACTGGGCACTAGTCATCATCATCATGGTTGTAAACCATACAGAAAATTTTTCATTTCCTGTAAGGTTATACTCTTGGGCTTTCATACCATTTGTACTCCTGTTCTGTCATGTCACAAAAGCATTGAAGACATGTCTTTTCAAGTACGTCTGCAAGCATTTCTTCTGCATTTCCTAGTGCTGTACCACATTCACCACAGTGCATGTAGATTGGAACGTATTCTACGTGATATGGTGAATCTTTACCGTTTGTTTTGACGGTATTCCATTTCACAATCTTTGCTAGTACCCTTGGTCCACGCCCTAGTAGCATTGGAGCAAGTTTTGTGTTCTTTGGTACAACTTCTTCGTGTATTTCCCACAGCCTTTCACTGTGCTGACTACTATCTTCGTTACAAAACACGCAGAGTTTTTTCTTTTGGTGTAGTTGCCAAAGCTTCTTGCTGTGTTCTGTGTCCTGTTTATCACAGGTAATACATTTCATACTCATTTTACCACCTCCTTTGTGTTTGCTGAGTTTTTGTAATAGTTGATTACCATAATTCAATCATTTCTTCCAATTCTAATCCTGTTGAATTTTTCGTCGTCTTCTTTTTCAGCAATTGCCATCGCCTTGATCTTGGTGTACGTATTGATGTCTGCTCGTGTTGGTTTGTTTTTCTTCTTGAAGTAAAGTTCGTACCAAAGAAGTATGGTTTGCATATCCTTTGTGGTCAAATTAACCATCCCGTGGATCATTTCAAATCCTCCTTTTCATCATCAGATAGCTCGTCTTTTCTATAGCGTTCTTTGTTGCGTCTGTCTTTCTTGTGATCTTTCATTTTTTTTCTAGCCCTGTGAAATTTGTCCCAATCAATTTGACCATTAGGTAGGCTGTAATCTCGCATTAGTCTCCTTATGCCTTCTTTGACTGACGGATCAATTGGACCTCCATCCCAAGTTCCTTTTCTTACATTTTCATCCCAAAACTCATCTAATTTTCTGTCCGTCTTTTCAAACCAATTTTTGAATGCTCTATAGCATCTTCCACATATTACATGACCATCCACTTCTTTACGATTATTGACACCTGGTGCACTACTTCTCTTTTCAATTCCACATTTTTCACAAGTGAACTTTTCTCTCCTATCGACTCTGTCTAGATTTCTTCGAGTGAATCTATCTATGTTTTCTGTAGTTATTTTCTGAGCCTCATCAACTATTTCATGATATTCACTTGCTAATTCCCCCATCTTTCTTTCGAAATCATCCTCGTGATCTGCCTCATCCATCAGGTCATGGATTTCATCTTTTTCCATTTTCTGGCGTATGTCAGTCAACTCACCTGCTCCTTTGTCTAATAACTCAAATCCTAACTGGATTCTACCTAATGCCATCAGAATGTGCTCTACAAACACCTTGGTTTTGACATCTAACTTGCCCCAGTTTCCATGTGGCACCCAACCCTCAAGTTCATGAGCTATTGCTTGTAAATCATCCACATTCTTTGATTCTAATCCAATTGCAATCTTCTTTATCATATGGACAATGTCGTAATTTCTATCTGAATCATCAGGTATTTTTCTAATCATTATCTCATCTCCTCTCTGGACTCTTTTGACATGTGATCCATCGGTGTGTCAAAGTCATCCTTATCTGAAACATCTGGGCCTGGACGAATATTCACATTTGCAATATTGTAGGTATTATCGATGTACTGTTTACCGGTGTTAATACCACCACTTTTGAAGATGTAGTCAATGAAATACCAAACCAGTATTATTACTCCTAATGGGAGAAGGAACCCACTACAACAAAATGCTGTTCCCCAAAATAACCACCAATTACTTGACAAGAAGAACCTCCAACATATCTATCAGCAACCTTCATGATCCTCCTGCAGGAGCGCTTGATAGTAGGAAGCCCACTTCAATGCTCTGCTCCGATCTTCTTCTGTCATTCTAGAATGTAATTCTCTTTGTGCATTTGCTATACGATTATCATCTTCACGACAACCTTCAGCAAATACTTGTTTTTTTGATTCATCATCACCATCATCAATTATCCAGTATGGTGTATCTCTAGGTTTTAGATCTTCTCCACAACCGCATGGACATTTACCAGGTTCTACACCTGATTCCTTTTTCTTAACTTTCTTTTCTTTAGTTATGACCAGCACCCCTGTTTCTAATTATTACTGAAATGCTTTCACCATCCTTTTCTTTATTCTTTTGACATACACCACACATCCGTATCTTCTTTGATGTAGTACTTGGATAACGTACAACTCTTTCACACACTTTACAACGCAATTTTTCTTTCCTCCATAAACATCCCCAAAGTGTTTACCACAGACTGTAATATATTAGTATGCATAGTCAACATACTATGAATACTATGATTTATACTGGAAAGATCGGCCATATGATCTACAATGAATAAACAAGCACGATTATCTGATTTTATGACCATAAATACCCCAAATAGCTTCTCCTTAACAGATAGTTTAATACTCGCTAGATACTATGGATAACTTAGATACTATATGAAGTATAAAAAACGTATTCACATTGCACCTGTTGGATTTGAGGTTGATAGAATTGTCATACCTGCAACTGTGAATAAAGCAGACAAGGTCTATCTTTTAGTACACAATAATAAAAATGAAGACAAGGCAGGTCCGTACATTGATCGTGTCATCAGCGAATTAAAAAAAAATAAAATTGAATCAGAAAAGGTTCAAGTAAACTGGAGAGATGTAGAATCAATTACTAAAGCCGCAAGAAAATTAATTTTACAGTTGTCTGGTAATGAAATTTTTATAAATATTTCAAGTGGTTCTAAAACACATGCCATAGCTCTTGATAGAGCAATAATGACATTAGATGATCAAGAAGGCATAACTGAATTTTATGCTGAATCTGAGAAGTATGAGGGATTTAAACCAGGTAAACAACAATTATCAGTTGGTGTAAAAGACACAAAAGAAATTCCAAAAAGAAATATGGTATTACCAAGTGGTAGACTTCTTTCAACATTGATTATACTTTATGATAATAGTCTTAAACAAAGAGGAGCCTGTACTTTTCCTTGTTATGATGAACATAAACTCCAAAAAGGAGAGCATAATTGGGGTTCAATGAGAAAAAAAGATTTGGCAGGCGAATGTATCAAACAAAACCTCCTGCCTTCAACCGGAAACGTACTGACTGCTCTTGATAAAAACATTATACAAAAGTTGGTTACTGACTGGGATTATATCGATATTAACAAGCGAGGCCAAAGCTACTTTGTTGGACTAACAACTGATGGCATGGCATTTGTATATGAAATGACGCCTTAGGACTTTTTCAACCGTCTTTTTTCAAACCATCTGCGTATTGTATATTTTCTTAACAATGCCACGCACGTAAACAAAGCGCTAATCTGCATTAGTCCAAAAATTTCCTGGTTTTGTATTGTATCTATGAATAGCGGCAAAACAAAGTAGTTGATTGGTATGTACATCACATAGCCTGTAAAAATGTCAAAGGCTGACTCGGCAAGGGATCTTGCCTTTGAGTCTTTTTTGCCCAGTCTTAGATGGGACAACTTTCTTCGTCTCTTTTGACCATGATCAATACCAGCCCGCTTTCAGTTATGATGTCTTTTAGTGGCTGAAATCCCTCTGCAAGAGTTCTATTCACGATATCCTGGCCAATTCTGACTTTTTTGTAGTCAAATTCAACCCCGATGAACCGAATTTCAACTATTTTTGACCTGGTCATTGCCTTATCTGCAGCTTCTTCAAACTGCTTGACAAATTTGCCCTCGTCGTTAATGCCTATTTTGGGAACGTCGTCTTTGACCTTTCCTTCAAAATATGGTGATTTTGTTTTGGTTTCCATATTTCTACTAGGATGCTGATGAAGTTAAGATACAACATGATATCTTAGATACTAGAGATACCTATTATTTTCAATGAAAAACATTGCAATAATTTGCGATTGTGATAATACCCTAATGCCTGACTTGCCAAGTTTGTTACTCAAAGACAATGAAATAGAGCCTCAAGATTTTTGGGATGACATAGATCTTTTAGTAAGGGATGGATGGGATCCTCCCATTGCATGGATGACAAAACTAATCAAACTGATTCAAGATGAAAAAATAAAACAAAACACAAATGAAAAATTAGCAGAATTTTCCGCATCAGTTGATGTCTATCCAGGTTCTGATACTTTCATTAATGAAATTAATTCCAAACTGGGAACTGACTCGGACGTTTCAGTTGAAGGATTTGTAGTATCTTCTGGAATTGAATCCATGATGAAGGGTTCAAAGATTGCAAATTCATTTACAGATATTTTTGGCGGAAGATTATACGAAAAAGATGGAATCATTGCAGGAATAAAGTCCAGCATTACGTTTACAGAAAAAACAAAGTTCATCTTTGCAATTAACAAAGGAATTACTTCAAAAATACGAGAAAAACCTTATGACGTAAATAATTTTATTTCTGAATCGGAAAGGAGAATTCCATTTGAAAACATGATTTACCTGGGAGACGGGCCTAGCGACATTCCCTGCTTTTCAATGATTGAAAAGCTGGGCGGAACATCCATCGCAATCGATTCCAAGGATGAATGGTCAAAAAACTGGGAATATGAAATGCGCTACAGAAAGATGGACTCCTTCAAGCCTGATTACTCAGAAGATGGTGAATTAAGAAGAAAATTAAACTCTGTAATTTCAAAGATCCAAACTTAAATCGCAATTGATCATACCAGATCATGGCCAAATCCAATCCAGGACATTTTCCTCCATCCAAAGAACAAAAAGCAATTCTTGCAGTAAAAAAAGACACAATAGTAATTTCAAACCCGGGAACCGGAAAAACCACCACTCTAGCTTTCAAGGTTCTTGACCTGCTTGATTCCCATGTGGAGCCGGAAGAAATCATGTGTCTGACATTTACAACAAAGGCAAAAAAGGAAATGCAAGACAAGCTTTACGAAATGGCGAGGGGAAAGTATCCCGAGTCTGTAATGATACGGGTGAATGTAAACACCTTTCACGGCTTTGCAAGCAACTATTTGTCCGATGCCGGGCTCACATCTGGCGACGTGGTTGGAAACAACCTGCTAAGGTACAGCGTTCTTGAGAGTTTTATTGAAAACAAGGCGCTGCACTACGAGAAAAAATACATCATTGAGCGTCTAATAGGAAAAATAGAAAGCGCAATCCGGCACATGAAAACATTTGGCATAACCTATGACAAAATCAACATAAAGAAAACACAGTCCATAATACAGACAGACTATACGCCAACGCCTGCATATTCCAAGGACGACCTCAAAGCTTTTGTAAAATATTTTGTGGATGCATACAAGCATTATGAAAGCAGGAAAAACGACGGCGAGATAGACTTTGCAGACATGATGCTTATGTTTATCGACAAGCACAAGGGGGAAAAATACGAGCATGTCCTGGTAGATGAGATGCAGGACATGAACGAGCTTCAGGCCGAAATAGTCAGAAAGATTTCAAAAAACCTGTTTCTCGTAGGCGATTCAAAGCAGGCCATATTTGGATTTCAAGGCGGTTCAATCAAAAACTTTCAAAAGTTTGAGAAACAATGCAAGCCAATGCTGCTGTCCACCAACAGGCGAAGCACGCAGGAAATACTAAACTATTCAAAAAATTTTTTCATTATGCACACTGAACAAAAAACAAAATACAAAAAAGAGCTGAAAAATTTCACTTCAAAGGACAACGGACCGCTCCCAAAGATATTTTCCACCAAGGCTCCCTTTGGAAAAACTGTAGAACTAATCAAAGCAAATCCCAAAAAGAGCATAGGCGTTATTGCCAGAACCAACAAGCAGGTAATCCAAATTTCAAAATACCTTGATGCAAAAAACATTCCCTACACTACAACGACGTCGCAGGCAACCACCCAGGAGGCGCGAGTTGATCTAATCAGCTTCGTCAAAGGCATTTTGTCAGACAGCATGCCACACAAGGTTTCGGCCGCATTTTCCGTATTTTCCACATTTTCCCTGCAAGAAGCATTCGGATTTTCTGTTGAGGCAAGCAAGAAAGGCGTTAAGAGCATTCCAAAACTCGACTCGTGGAAAATCAAACTACACAGGGATGATTTGAATAAAATATTTGCTGACACCATTCTGCCTGTCTGCATCTCAAAGGGCTCCGAATGGTTTGCTACTGCAGTGTCTGTAAAAGAGCAGATTGACGAGTACCTGCTGCTGCAAAATCCAACCTTTGAGGGACTCTTTGACTTTATTGCAATAGGAGAGCAGGAATATCCTGACCGTGACCAAAAATCCGGCGTGACAATCACAACCATTCACAAGGCAAAAGGCAGGGAATTTGACGTTGCAATCTACATTCCAAAGATAGTCGACGTAAAGGAAAGCTTTGTTGACGTCATCAGCACGTCAGTCTTCAAGGCCTTGGGCGTAGACGTCAAGGACGAAGTCTTGGAAGAGCCATTCAGAATGGACTTTGTTGCAATGACTCGGGCAAAAGAAAAACTGTTCGTCATTACCGACGACACATACCTGGGAATGTACTACCAGGACAAGCTTTCCGACTTTGAAACAGACTCGAAGGAAGAGGAAAAAATTACAGTTGCGTCGATGAACTCCCGCCTTACAGAGGCGTACTCGATGTTTGTAGCAGGCAAGCTCAAAGAGTCTCAAAAGCACATGAAGAAAAAGGAAACCTGGATTAAGGATCTTATTGCACAGTACTTCAAAAACGTAGACCACTTTTACTGGTCTGCAATTCAAACGTCTCCGTATGTTTTTCTAAAGAAAAGCATACTCCACATCCCATACGACGGCGGAGGATCAGGCGGCGGTGCAGGAGGAACAGAGCTTGGAGACAACGTCCACAAGGCAATACAAAAAATCCTGATCAAAAAAGCAAAGCCTTCAGACTACAAGGATGACGAGCTAAAGGCAATCAAAAATGCAATGGCGTGCTTAAAAGTTTTAGAGAAAACATATCCGGGCTTCAAATTCAAAGAATCTGAAAAGTATGTCACAGCTGTGATGAGCGACATGACAAATTATACAAAAAAGGACGGACTTTACTTTTCAGGCTACATTGACGCAGTCTTTGAGCATGACGATGGAATTATTCTTGTGGACTGGAAGACAAACCGAAGCAAATCAAACAATGAGCCTGTCTACAAAAGGCAGCTGGCAGTTTACAAAAAAATGTATTCAAAGCAGAAAGACAAAATCCCTGAAGAGAAAATAACGACATGCCTCATCTGGCTTGCACTAAGGGGAGGCATAAGGACCAACAAGTTTGAATCGGACATGGTTTACGGCCAACGTTCCAGCGTCTATTCGACATTTGAAAAACACCTCCAAAGGGTTCTTGCATGGCGAAACAAGCCCAACGACTTCCTAACGGAGCTGGCTCAGGAAAAAGACGACGATGACGAGCAGCCAATCCAGGGAATTATCAAGGACAAGCTTGCAAGCTTGGGGATAAAATAGACCAATGTACGGCGGTGATGGGATTGACCGATGCGTAAACCCCGAATGCAATAAAACATTTCATCGGTGTCCAGAATGTGGGGTGTTTCAATACCGTGCACCTCACGCTCAGCATTTTCTAGAAGAGGCGCTAAAGCAGATAAATGAAAACTCCCACCGGCCTACTGGAACGCCGGATCCACAAAACACCACTTTAGATCCTACGGTAAAAGATGCAATTTTTGTCGTAAATCAACTGCAAAGCGATGATGAAAGGAAGCCGGTTCCGGTTGGAATTTCTCTTGACCGAAAACTTGCAGAACTCGTTAAAACGCTAGACGACACCTATGCAGAATACGATAGATGCTATGAGGATTTAATAAACAACCTTCAAAACGATGATGCAGAAGACGAAGATGACAACAGGAACATCAACCTCCAGCTTGCCGAGGACAGCCTGGAAAAGCTGAAACTCTCGATAGAGGAGACGGCCAAGCGCCTCAAAGACTGCCATGGAATGTTTTCAACTCCATGCGACGACGAGTAAACCAAATTCGGCATTCTTAAAAAAAAGATTCCGCACCAAGATTCATGGCAGACGTTTTCTCTAGGAAAAAGCGCAGCTGGGTGATGTCTCGAATCCGCTCAAAGAACACATCCATCGACATTGCAATGCGCGACATGCTGTCCGACGCCAAGATAAGGTTTGAAATGTATCCGGAACTGTACGGAAAGCCCGACTTTCAGGTCGGAAAGAACATTCTTGTCTTCTGCGACGGCGACTTTTGGCACGGGTACAGGTACGCGGAAAAAAAGCGACCGCCAAAAAAGTACTGGCGCGACAAGATAGAGGGAAACATGCGTCGCGACAGGAAGGTTTCGCGAAAGCTGCGCAGGGAGGGGTGGTCAGTCCTAAGAATATGGGAGCACGACATCAAGAGGAATCCCGAAAAGTGCATGCGAAAGATTTTGCGAAAAATAAACTAGTCTATTTTGATTTTAATTTGTCTGGCTTCAAGTCGTCCCACATCTTAATCATGTTCTCCCCAACGTACTTTGTTTGCGTGTAAAGATTCTCTGCTATTTTCTGAATCATTTTTTGCTGGGCTGGAGGTATTTTTGGAAGATTATGCTGTTTCATATGATTTGAAATTTCCCTTTCTCTTTTCTTCATTTCTTTTTTTGAAATCTGATTATTATTGCAAATTATTTTCAATTGTTTCTTCCAGTCTACAGATTTTCCATTAACCTTTTCACGTTTATTGCATGATGCACAGCATGGCACTATGTTACCAATGTGATGTAATCCACACTCTTCACGGTTTAATCCTTTAAGATGTTCCTTCTGAGTACTTTTATCATCCAATTTTTTTGCACAATATGCACATTTTCCCTTGAATTTTTTTTTTACTCGTTCCCATTCTTTTTTATCATCGTTTGAAACTTTCTTTCCTTTTGCTGTCTTCATTCTAGGATCAAACATATGCCCATAATCTTTTGTAACTTGATTCAAAAATGCTCTCACTGATGTATTTGCACTGTCCTGAACCTTTGGCAAACTCGCCATGCCATTAATCATCATGCTTGAAAATAAGCTTTATTCA
This sequence comes from Candidatus Nitrosopelagicus sp., assembly GCA_028344155.1. GTDB lineage: Archaea > Thermoproteota > Nitrososphaeria > Nitrososphaerales > Nitrosopumilaceae > Nitrosopelagicus. Next base: position 37,570 of record JAOMAI010000002.1, on the reverse strand, counting down.
CACAGGGGAAATGTTCATAACTGTTTAACGCCTTTATGATCCGTGATAGAAATTGAAAACCTTGGAGACGTTATATGCCAAGGAGACCAAATGCGCTCCTGGCTGTTCAGGCAGATGAGGGAATCGCATGAATCCGGCAACCACTTTGCATCATTTCTTACACTTTCGGTTCTTGCAGAGCAGGCAGTGCGCGAGCGCGCCGATTCCATTGACGGTGACTATCCTGTAGCGCTAAAGTCTCTTGTTGGCGATGGTGTTATCGGCGAAGCAGAAACAACACCGCTTTTGGCGCTAAAGAATATGCAGACCGCGGTGTCAAATATGTACATGCACTCTCCTGACATGTCGGTAACTTTTGCAGCAGACGGGGAGGACGTTGCATATCCTTACGGCGAGGAGACAACGTACGAGGAGTTTATGAAGTTACACATGATGACGATACTTCGAATTGTTGCAAAGATTGTGTGAAAAAATTGGCTAAAAAAATACAAGAAATTAAAATCAAGATGAACCTTGAAAAAATTGGCAAAAGAAATTTGACTTTTCATGCTGAACTGCATCACTTTAAAGAAGCTGAATTAAAACAACTGCAAACAATTTTCAAGGCCTGGATTACACTGAAAAATGAAATTCTAAAACTTTCTTCGAGAAAACCTAATCTGAATGAAGTAATATCTGAAGGAGCATTAGCTTATTTCATGAAATGTCCACGTCTCGTTGCGTTCCACATACCACCTCTTAATCCTTATTCTGTTGAAGGCAAAAAAATTACTAAAAAAAAGAAGAAACTAGCAAAACAATACTACGGCAAAGACAAAATTAGCGATTTGAAGTCCAAGCAGAACAAAAATCTTGCGATGCTTTTGGGACGAGCTCATCCATCGAGTTCATTTGACTGCTATGATACAAAAAATAATCTAACGGTACAGGTTAAAGCAACAATTGGCTCAAGTGATTCTAACGAGGAAGACCTGACAAGTTTTGATCCTTATGATAAGACAGTTGGATTAAAGTTTCAAAAGTTTTATTTTTTAGATTTTAGAACTATGGATGGTGAATTTGACGTCTATGATATTCCGTTGCCAAAACTACTCAAAGTTCAGGTTAATTCAGATAAGAAATTTGAGGAAACAAAAGAGATTAGACCACGTTTCTCAGTCTTCAAGCATTTGATAGACAAGTACAATCTTAAACCAATTAAACACTTTGACATAATGCATCCTTGAGCATCTGCCAAGAACTTTTATGATATGCAACACTAGAGGTATGCATTGTCGGAATTCATCTACAAGATAACTGCAGACGACCTAGACAGATGCTGGGAGTTCAGCCTAAAGTACTACCTTGACGAAACAAAGCCCGTTCACAACAGGCGAGTCGGAAGCGCAAGGGGAGTTGGCGGAATCATTGACTCGTTTTTTCTAAAGATAATTGAGATAGCAGTGTGCAAGAACCTTGAAGCGCTTTCAAGCCAGGACATTGAGGTTCCACCGGACCTTGAGATACGCCCGCTAACAAAGGGAAAGACGGAGCCCGACGTTTACAAGATTATTGACAAGAAAACCAAAAAGAAGCGTGACCCGAAAGTGTACATAGAGATAAAGCAGCTGCAGAGCAACCATAACTGGGTCGGCCCGACTGAAAAGGAGATTGAATCAATTTCCAAAAACGAGTTTGGAGTAAAGGATGAAAAAAAGATGTACTACTTTTGGTGCGAAATTGTCGACTCGAAAATGGATGAGACTCACTCCAGAAGATCATCGCTTCTTGGCAGCTATCTTAAGCATCTTGCACCAGACAATCCTCACCTTGATTCATTCCATGACTTTACGGACATGCAGGTTGAAATCAAGTTCATTCACTCCATTGACGAAATAAAGCAGGGAATGTTTTTTCCCGAAGACACGGTTCTTGTTGACCCTGAAATATTTACGCAGGACGGAACAAAAACTTTCAAGAAAAAATTTGAGGCTGGCGACATGAGCGACTATGATGAAGTTGCTATTGGCAAAAACTTTCCCAATCCTGTGGTATATTCAAACGGCAAAGAGTATTCTCTGTTTGGCATATTTGGAAAGGTTGAGTATGCTGGAAAGGTCAAGATGTATTTGAAAAAGCCAAAGAAAGACGAGAGTGGAAACCCAGTGGCCGGTTCCAAGAGGTACATGCTTGTATGCGAAACGCCTGTCAGCGTAACAAGCCGTCTGGGAAACTGGGACTTTGAAGAAGGAGACATCTGGTGCTACTCGATATCTCCATCCGGAGCATTTCCAAAGCTTAGAAACGGAAACTATCTTGAAGCCAGAAGATATCTCAAGCAGAAAAAACTTTTTCATCCAAGCAAGGAACTAATGCAGGAAATTGCAGACGCGCTTTAGACAAACGATCAGCTCTTCTTCCAAGCAATACCCATATTCTGCAGTTTTCCACAGTAATTCATGGCAGAGTACAAGATGGCAACGCTGTTCAGCGGAGCAGGCGGGCTTGATACTGCATTTTACGAGAATGAAAACTTCAGTCTAGTATTTGCAAACGACGTGCTTGATGCTCCTGCAGATTCCTACTCGAAAAATTATTCCCATACAAAGGTAGAAGCCAAGAGCTTCACCAAGAACAGCAAATTACCTGCATATGTTGTTGGTGACGTTACAAACATCAATTTTGAGCCTATTGGAAAGGTGGACTGCATGATTGGCGGTCCTCCATGCCAGGACTTTTCAATTGCAAGAGGCGGAAACCGAATTGGAATAAATTCTGCATCTCATGTGAAAAAAAAGGAGGAGGTACACCGCGGCAAGCTGTATCTGCAGTACATTCGTGCCATAGAAAGCGCGGAGCCAAAGTTTTTTGCATTTGAAAACGTTCCAGGATTAAAGTCTGCAAACGACGGGCTTGCATACGGAACAATTGTTTCTGACTTTAAGGAACAGGGATACCAGATTCTGTTTAACGATACTGTGAATGCAACAAAGGTTGGCGTACCTCAGGCAAGGCGCAGGCTGATAATCATCGGAGCGAGAAACGATGTTGCATCAAGTTTGCCAGACAGCATAGTGGAGGATGCACAAAAAATCCTCACGGGCTCCAACTCGCTTGTAAGTAAGTATCCAATATGCGCAATGGAGGCACTTGAGGGAAAGACTGTTCCGGAGCTTGCAGAAAAATATGCAGAAGTAATGGAGGAATACAGAGGAGTGGAAAAGGAAACAAACACTGCCGATTCAATGCAGTGGAAGAAAAATGTCTGGGACAATTTGACAATGGACGTGGTAAAGGACTATCTTTTTGTAAACGGAATAAAGGATTCTGACGAATCTGAATTAAAAGAAGCATTTGAAGAGCATAAGAAAGTTTTGAAGCAACTTGGATTTGACAAAAACGTACATGAGAAAACGTTTCAGGACAGCAGCAATGAAATTCCTAACGAAGCAAGCTCCGTATCTGAAAGAATGAAGCGAATACATCCTGGAGGTAATCATCTGGCCGTTGCAGGAACTCAGTGGAATGTCAAGGGAACTATGAGTAATATCTACCGAAGAACTGATCCTCTTCGACCGGCATTTACCGTAATGGCGTATGGCGGAGGTGGAACATGGAGCTACCATTATGAAAGGGAAAGAGGCGTACTGACAAACAGGGAGAGGGCCAGACTGCAGACGTTTCCTGACAAATACATGTTTGAGGGAAACCGCTCACAAGTTAGGGCACAAATTGGCGAGGCAGTTCCAGCACAGCTTGGAAGAAAGATTGCAGAAGTTGCAGAGTTAGTTTTGGAAAAATGATATGAAAAAAGCTTTATAGCTTTGCAAGTTACACAAAACGCATTGAAGAAAAAATTTACAGTCAACGGCATTATTTGTGCAGACAGCAAAAAGCTCTCAAAGCACATTGCTCCAAACAGCGTTGCACTTACAGTAACATCTCCTCCGTACAGAAACGCAATCAACTATTCGCAGCACGTAAAGAATGCAAGGTCTGGCAAAAACAAGTCATTTCGAGGAAACGAGGAGGGAACATTGGAACAGTATCTGTCAGACATGGAGGAAATATTTTCACAGGTTAACAAGGTTACAGTTCCTGGCGGTTACTGCTGCATTGTAATTGCAGACGAGCTTTTTGAAAAAAATTTAATTCCGCTTCCAAGCATGCTTGCATCACGCCTGCTTAATCCCGACGACGAGGAGAACGGATGGTACCTTCGCGACATGATCATATGGAACAAGGTTACTGCAGGCAGAAGCGGAGCTGGAAACCGTTTCGGACAGTTCATAAAAATTCCAGTTCCAACAAGGTACCGCGCAAACATAATGCACGAGCAGATTATAATTTTGCAAAAGGGAAAGGACGGAAGAAGGCTTGACAAGGAAACCGAGCCAAAGGTTCCGATAAACCGCGCAATGAAAAGGCAGGTTGCAAACTCAATCTGGGACATTACTCCGGTTCCGCCAAACGCGGTAAAGCATCCCGCTCCGTTTCCGGAGCAGATTCCATGGAGGCTCATCAGTCTTTACACGGAGAAGGGGGACGTCGTCCTTGATCCAATGTGCGGCAGCGGCCAGACCACAAAGGTTGCAAAAAGCCTTGGGCGCAAGTACGTTGGAGTTGACTTAAGAAAGGAGTACGTTTCGCTTTCAAAAAAGCGCTTGAAGGAAAAGCCAATGCTTTCAAACTTTATCATTCCACTTTACTTTCCGGTCAGGTGGCACAACGGCGAGCAGTCTGGAAGAAAGCAGGATGCGCATCTTGACATCGCGGAAAGCATTCCAAGGGGATTCAAAATGCAGTTTCAAAAAATATCAACAGACAAGCAAAACGGAACCGATACAACTCAAATCTATTATAAAAACAAGGCAGGCGACTATCTTGCAAGCGTAATTGGCTCTGCAGAAGAGCCGTACATAATGAAGCTGGGAAATCCAAAGAAAAAAACTTCACTGCTTGGAAAAATTGTTGCAGGGCTTCCAAAAACATTTGATTTGGAAAAGGCAGTCAGCGCAGTTCCAAAAAATATTTCAGACGATCCGTATGCAGTTGATGCAATCATTGACGTGCTTGATCATGCAAAAATCATTTCAAAGGGAATAAAGATGCGGAAGGAAGTCTTTTACAGAAAAAAATAACTCACTCTAACTTCATTTCGGGCTTGCTTGAAACATATTCTCTACTGTCGTTTGCAATCTTGTAAACTCCCTTTGATATTCTTTCAATCTTTCCTGTCTTCATCATCCTGATTACAAGAGAGCGAACGTTGGTGTTTGGAATGTTCAGGTTTTTACAAATATCGTTTACTGACTGCGGGCCGCCATACTCGTCATCTGACTCTAAAAGCCAAAGAATTTTCTCCCTTGATGTCATTGTCTCAAACTTTGTTTTTTTCATTTCTGATAATGCTAGTTCTTGAATTTGCTATCTTTTAGGTTCTTTGCATCCGTCTCTGATGTTCCAAATCTAGAATCAATTGTTTGCTTTAGTTCTAAATCTGATTTGTTTTCTGCATTAATTCCAAGCGATTGTGCCATTTTTTCCAATTTTTGTCTCTCTGTTTGCACTGGTCCGTCAATTACCGGATTTTCCGTTCCTGTTTTCGCCATGTCGTTAATTTGATTCTGCATTTCTGTTTTCGCCTTGTTGTATTCCCCTACCATCTTTCCAATTTTTTTTCCTGCTTCTGGAAGTTTGTTAGTACCGAACAGCAAAATCAGTGCAACAAAAATGATTATCATCCATTCGCTTCCCATTATGTTTAGGAAATATTCCATGCTTGTCGTTATTCTGTTTTAAAATTAAAGATTTGTATTCCTGCTAGGCTCAAGGAGTTTTCTTTTTGATATTGAAAGTATCGCTACGCCAATTCCTATTGCAAAGAATATCAAATATGGCGTTTCATTTCCAAAGAAGTAGGATATCACACCTGCAATTAGCGGTCCGCTGGCCCATCCTATGCCAAATATGGTTTCATAAGCTCCAATCATTGTACCTGAAATTTCCTTTCTTGTTTTGCTCAAAACAATTTCCAGTGTCAGTGGGAAGAAGATACTGAATCCAAATCCCATCAGCGTTAATGCAATTGCAAATTCAACTATGCTTTCTACAAAGAATGACAATCCCAGTCCTGCCGCTATGGAAAATGTTGCCAAAATTAATGTTAGACTTGTATTTTTAGCAAGCTTGCTTGCCATAATGAGCGTTATAATTCTGGACAGTCCGAAAATGAAAAATAAAATTTCAATGTTGACCGGAGTCATGGCCCTGTCGTTGAGAAACGCCGGATAAATGCTCAGAATTATCCCAAATGATGCGGTACAGTAAATTAGCATCATGATGACGTGTGGAAATTTTATTATTTCCTTGATTGACGAAAATGAAAACTTTTCATGGTTCACAATTGGCCTGTTTCTTGAAAGTCCAATTGCCGAAACAATTGATGCCACTAGCACGTAAGTTGCGATTTCAAAGATGAATCTATAATTTTCATCAAAGTTTTCTAAGACAACTGATCCGATTAGCGGTCCTATCATGAATCCCGTTGTAAAGAATCCTGTAAACGTTGCAATGTTTCTGACGCGAGTTTTTCCCTTGCTTACATTTGAAATAATTGCTTCGCATGGTGGCCAGAAGAATGCATGGGCGATTCCTGTAAGTACTCTATATCCCATGATTTCTGGAACTGACTGTGAAATTGAAAGTAAGTATACTGACACTGAATTTATTCCAATTCCCAGTGAAAGCAGATGTGCATTGTTGAAGCGATTTAGTAAAATCCCGACAAATAATGGAAAGAACATGTATGGAATGAAATTGGCAAAACCTATGGCTCCAAGATCGGCATATGATGCACCGATTACATTTTTTGCAAACACAGGCAACAATGGACCCTGGAGTCCGTATGAAATTCCAATTAAAATGCCGGTTATGTAAACTAGAATTAGTCTATTATTCATTTGTACGCAGCAACCATAATAGCTCCGCCCATAAGATCTTTTTCAAATTCCACTCTTGAAAATTTCTCAAGCAACATGGATTCTAATTTTTTATTTTGTGGCCAAAGCTTGTATGTTCCATACAGTGTACCAAATTTCAATCCAAGTCTTCCTCCTGCTATCAGTGCTATTATTGGTAAAATCATTCTAAGATAAAATGTTACGCCAAATCTAAAAAACGGCTCATCTGGTTTTCCCAAATCAACTATCACCCATTTGCCATCTTCTTTTAGAACTCGATGCATTTCCGAAATTGCAGTTTTCAAACTAATTGCATCACGTAATGAATATCCTGATAACACTGCGTCAAATTCTTTATCTTGAAATGGAACATGCTCAAACACGCCACAAGCTGAATCCATTTTTTCATTAAACAATCTATCAGTATTTTTTAGCATTGGAACAAGTGGATCATAAAGAATAATCTTCAAATCATTGTCTACAATCTTTGCTGCAGTTTTTGACATGTTTCCAAACCCTGAACCTGCATCCAAAATTTTGTCTCCTTTCTTTACTCTGCCTTTAATTGCTCTGTTTCTATGTTCTACATCTTTTCCTAATGAGATGAATGAATTTACTTTGTCATAAACCGGTATAATCTCGCGAAGTACGTCTATTACTTCTCCCCAATAGCTTCCTAAACCCATATTTGCATCAAAATCCTTACTCTAATAATTCAATTCGTGAGAAATTCTATTTTATTTAACGAATTTGCCTTTTGCAGCCTCGTCAAATTTCTTTAAATCTTCAGTAGAAATTTTTTCTATCATTTTTCCCTCTGATAGTATCTTTGACATCTTTATGTGTTCGACACCGGATTTTTCTTCGCTTTTTAGATTGATTGCAGCGATTGCTAGTGATGCAGCCTCGTCAATTGTTAGTCCTTCTTTGTAGTTCTTTTCAAGAAATTCATTTACTTCGTCTGAGCCAGTTCCTATTGCTATTGCAGAATAGGAATTGTAAGTTCCACTAGGATCAATTACGTAAACGTTTACGCCTTTTCTGTCTATTCCTGCAATAATTAATGCGACACCAAATGGTCTTACCCCTGAATATTGTGTAAACTGATGATTTTGATCTGCTAGATGTTTTGCAACTGTTTCAATGTCTACTGGTTCATCATAAGTTAATTTGTTACTTTGAGAAAAATATCTTGCATTGTCTACTTGAACTCTTGCATCAGGGATATAACCTGCAGCTGCAACTCCTATATGATCATCAACCTGAAAAATTTTCTGGGTAATTCCTTCTACTTGTAATGCTCTTGTCTTTTCTTCAACCGCCAAAACTATGCCGTCTTTTGTCATGATTCCTATTGCCAGTGTACCACGTTTGACCGTCTCTAATGCATATTCTACTTGATAGATTCTTCCATCAGGTGAATACATAGTTGGTGTCATGTCGTAACCACGATTTGGCATCATAATGAAAAACTTAGTTACTGAGTCAATTTAAGGGTTAGTTCTTTTAGGCACTGATACTAATCTATGAATCAAGAATTGAATTGATCCCTTCTTTGTATGAAGGGTAAACAAAACTGTAAATCTCTGAAACTTTTTTGTTTGAAATTTTCATAGGAGTTGTTAATAATTTTACCAAGTCTCCTCCCAATACTCCTTTTGCAAGAAACATTGGAACTCCTCCAGGATGTTTTGTTCCAATTTTATCTGCTGTATAATCTACAAATTCTTTGAATGTAACTGAGGTTGAATCTGCACATACATAGGACTGATCCTTTAAATTATTTTTTGCAATGGATACTAAAATTCCCACTGCATCATCAACATGTATGAAGCATTTGTCGTAATCACCTTTTCCAGGAGTCTTCATCATTCCACTCTTTAATTTCTTAACTACCATCTCTGTAAACCAACTACCGTCACCATATACATCGCCAAAATAACACACTGAAAACCCAATACTATTTTCCTTACATGAATCCTCAAGAAATTTTTGTGCATCTAATCTTATCTTGACAAAATCTGTATCTGGTTTGATAGGGCTTTGTTCATCAATTATGCCATTTGGATTACCAAATACTCCTAATCCTGATGCATAAATTATGAAATCTGTCTTATCTTTAATTTTATTAAATAAATTTACAGTTCCATCATAATTGATTCTTTTTTGTTTCTTTTTGTCTTTAACTAGTGGGGTGGCAGCCGCTAGATGAAAAACAACATCAAATTCAACATCTGGAATATCAAAATCATCTTCTCTTAAATCTGCATTAATAACTTGAATTCCATCTATCTGACATGAAGATTCATGAAATACCCCGTAAACATCATGGCCTTCTGAAATCAATTGCTTTGATAGTCTGGAGCCTATGAAACCTCCTGCTCCGGTAACTAACATCTTCATAAACTATCTAATACATTAGATGATAAAAAATTTGATATTTCTGAAAGATACTTTTAAGTATAATTTGAAATTACACAATATTCATCTTGGTAAAACATGATCCTTTTGCTAATGCAACAAAGCAAGTCAATGACGCTTGTGACGTTTTAAAAATTAAAGATAAAGGTATACGCGAATATCTTGCAATGCCAAATAAAGTTCTCCGTGTTAAAATTCCTGTAAAAATGGATAATGGAAAAATACGTGTCTTCACTGGATTTAGATCACAACATAACAACGACCGTGGTCCATACAAAGGTGGAATTAGATATTTTGATCCTGAAGGTGGTGTACAATATATGGAGCGCGAAGTTATGGCTTTGTCATCTTGGATGACCTGGAAATGTGCTGTAGTTGATGTGCCACTTGGCGGCGGTAAAGGTGCAATTTTTGTCAATCCAAAAAAAGACAAACTTAGTGACGGAGAATTAGAGCGATTAACTCGAGGATTTGCATATAAAATCGGTGAAATAATAGGACCTCAAAAAGATATTCCTGCACCTGATGTTTACACAACTGGAAAAGAAATGACACAGATAATGGATACTTGGAGCAAGATGAATGGTAACAAATACTCTCCTGGTGTAATTACTGGAAAACCAATTCCAATGGGTGGCTCACTTGCAAGAAATGTTGCAACTGGATTAGGCACTGCATATTGTGTCCGAGGCGCTGCCAAAATATTAAAAATCAATCTTAAAGGTGCTAAAGTTGTTTTACAGGGATTTGGAAACGCATCTACTTTTGCAGGTGAATATCTTGAAAAGATGGGTGCAAAATGTATTGGTGCAAGTGATTCTAAAGGATCAATAATTGTTCCAAATGGATTTAAAGTTAGTAAATTAATTGAACATAAGAAGAAGAAAGGAAGTGTAGTGGGTTTCCCGGGAAGTAAAAAAGTCTCTACTGAACAACTATTGACGACAAAATGTGAAATTCTAATTCCGGGAGCATTAGAAAACCAAATTGACGCTAAACTTGCAAACAAACTACAGTGTAAAATAATAGGTGAAGCTGCAAATGGACCAACACTACCTGAAGCAGATCCAATTATTTACAAGAAAAAAATTATGGTTATTCCTGACATTCTTGCAAACTCTGGCGGTGTTTGTATATCATATCTAGAATGGGTTCAAAATAACATGGGATATTACTGGAGCTTTGATGAAGTTGCAGGAAAAATGGAAGCAAATATTGTAAGAGGTCTAAAAGATAGTTATGATATTTCTAAAAAGTACAAAATTGACATGAGACGTGCAGCAATGGTTCTTGCAGTACAAAGAGTCATGGAAGCATTTGAACACAAAGGCATCTGGCCTTAAACAATAATTTTGATCAAAGATTAATATAACGAAAAATTTTTTCATCGATCGAATAATGTCTTCTGTAAAAAGCACCTTTGAAGAAATAATCAAAACTGATCATAAAGTTATCACTGAAGAATCCTCAAAAGGAATCTTAAAGAAATATGGTGTTAAGGTACCTGGTTTCGCTCTAGCAAAATCTGCTGATGAAGCCGCAAAACAAGCAAAGAAATTAGGATTTCCGCTAGTAATGAAAGTTGTATCTCCACAAATTCTCCATAAAACTGATGTTGGTGGAGTAAAAGTTGGTATTGATAATGTTGCTGATGTCAAAAAAACATTCAATGACATGTATGGTAGATTATCTAAGAAGAAAGGTGTTGACGTAAAAGGAATCCTTTTAGAAAAAATGGTTCCAAAAGGAGGCGTTGAATTAATTGTAGGTATACAAAACGACCCACAATTTGGACCAATGATTATGGCTGGATTAGGCGGTGTAATGACTGAAGTTTTCAAGGATGTTGCATTTAGAATGCTTCCAATCACTACATCAGATGCAAAATCAATGTTGAATGAATTAAAAGGCTCAAAACTTCTCAAAGGTTTCCGTGGTAGTACACCAATTGATACGAACATGGTAGCAAAGGCACTTGTTCAAATTGGAAAAATTGGTGTTGAAAATGCAAATTATATCAACAGTATTGACTTTAACCCTGTAATCGTATACCCAAAATCTTACTTTGTAGTAGATGCAAAAATCATTCTCAATAAAGAATTAAGAAAAAATTCAATCTCAAAAGCAAAACCAGTAATTGCATCAATGGAAAAATTCTTCACACCAAAATCTGTTGCACTAGTTGGTGCATCTGCAACTCCTGGTAAAATTGGTAACTCTGTATTGGATGCACTTGGAAAACAAGATTACAAAGGTAAAGTCTATCCAATTAATCCTAAACAAAAGAAAATCCTTGGAATGAAATGTTATCCTTCATTAGACGCAATAAAAGATAAAGTTGATCTTGTTGTTGTTTGTGTTGATCTGTCTGCATGTGGACCAATAATGAAGACATGTGCAAAAAAAGGAATCCATAATGTAGTGATTGTATCTGGTGGTGGAAAAGAGCTTGGTGGTGATAGAGCCGCCATGGAAGCTGAAGTTAAAGAATTATCATTAAAACACAAAATTCGTGTAATTGGTCCTAACTGTATTGGAATGTTTAATGCAGCAAATAGACTTGACTGTGCATTCCAAGGACAAGCAAGAATGGTTCGTTCAAAACTTGGTAATGTTGCATTCTTTTCACAAAGTGGAACTATGGGAATTAGTATGTTAGAAAGTGCAGATTTGTTTGGTCTATCAAAAATGATTAGCTTTGGTAATCGTTCTGATGTTGATGAAGCAGATATGATATGGTATGCGGCAAACGATCCTCAAACTAAAGTAATTGGATTATATGTTGAAGGATTTGGTGATGGACGAAAATTCATCAACACTGCAAAACGTGTAATGAAAGAAAAGAAAAAACCGGTTATTATTTGGAAGAGTGGAAGAACCGCAGCTGGTGCAAAACAAGCAGCATCTCATACAGGTTCACTTGGAGGTTCTAATGCAATGATAATGGGCGCATTCAAACAAGCAGGAATTATCTCAGTTGACAGTTATCAGGAATTAGTAGGTGTCTTAAAGGCAATGGCATGGCAACCACATGCAAATGGTAATCGTGTTGCAATGACAAGTAATGGAGCCGGTCCTATGATTGGTGGAATTGATCATTTAGAACGATTAGGACTTACAATTGGAAAATTAGATTCTAAAACTCGTAAAAAAATTAAAGAACATTTCCCACCAACTGTTCCAATTCATAATGGAAATCCAGCTGATGTTGGTGGTGGTGCAACTGCAGGTGATTACAACTTTGTTCTTGAACAATTCTTGGCAGACAAAAATATTGACATCGCAATGCCTTGGTTCGTTTTCCAAGATGATCCTCTTGAAGAAACAATTGTCCAACATTTAGCTTCACTATCAAAGAAACGAAAAAAGCCAATCTTATGTGGTGGAAATGGTGGACCATATACTGAAAAAATGATTAAACTGATTGAAAAACACAATGTCCCAGTTTACCAAGACCTTAGAACTTGGATTGCAGCGGCATCTGCACTAGCCCAATGGGGCAAAGTCCGTGGAAAATAGACAACATTTAATTTCACATTCTATTCGTTTTCTATCATGTCAATGATTACAACAAGCAAAGATGAAGGCGTTTGTGTCGTAAAGATTAATCGCCCAACAAAGCTTAACGCTATGAATATTGATGTTGCAAGAGAAATTATTTCTACTTTTCAGCAACTCGATAAAGATGATAGTGTAAAAGTAATTGTTTTGACTGGCGAAGGTGATAAAGCATTCTCAGCTGGAGCTGACATTGAATACATGTCAAAAATATCTGCTGATGAATCTGAAGTATATGCAAAGCTTGGACAAGAAGTAACTGCAACTGTTGAAAATATTTCAAAACCAACAATTGCTGCAGTGAATGGATTTGCATTAGGTGGTGGTTGTGAAGTTGCAATGTCTTGTGACATTAGAATCGCATCTGAAAATGCAAGAATGGGCCAACCTGAAGTTACAATTGGAATTCCTCCTGGATGGGGTGGAACACAAAGATTGATGCGAATAGTTGGTATTGCAAAAGCAAAAGAACTTGTCTACACTGGCAAAATGATAAAGGCTGCTGAAGCAAAAGAAATTGGTCTTGTAAATAATGTCGTTCCCTTAGAATCTCTAATGGAAGAGGTTATGAGCATGGCAAAAACTATTGCATCAAACGCTACACTCGCAGTTCGCATGTCAAAAACAGCTATTAACAAAGGACGAAATGCAGATCTAGATACTGGATTAGGTGTCGAACTATTGGCCTGGAGAAACTGTTTCTCTGATCCTGATAGGGAACAACGCATGGTAGACTTTGTTAATAAATCAAAAAAATAGAACCACTCTATTTTTCTTATTTTCTTTATTAATACGCTACAAAGGGGGAAAAGCTTCTTATAATTTGAGGATTGAAAATCTGTATGGCAACTGAACAAACTCACGATGCAGCTCATGAATCACATGATGATCATGGGTGTGGATGTGGTCCAAATCACGAGGCTCAAACTGAAACAGTCGGTGATTCTTGCAGTACTCATACTGAGACTCCAAAACCACAACAGGCATCTGCTGAATTGGAACAACCAAAAGCACAATCAGGTAAAGTGGTAACAATCACTGCCCCAGCCGCTGAAAAAATCAAAGAATTCATGGCTGAGGAAGATGGCAATCCACAATTCCTAAGAATTTACGTTCAAGGTGGTGGTTGTTCTGGTCTATCATACGGAATGGGCTTTGAAAAAGAAGCTGAGGAAGATGATAGAGTAATTGAAGAAAATGGTGTCAAAGTACTAGTCGATAGTATGAGCATTGATCATTTGAACGGTGCAAACGTCGATTATATTGAAAGCCTAATGGGTTCTGGTTTTAAAATCAATAATCCAAATGTAACAAAATCTTGTTCATGTGGCTCTTCATTCAGTACTGAGTAAACATTTTTTCTCTTCTCTCTTTTTCATTTAATTTATTCAAATCGTTTATAAATCTCAAATTATATCTCTGAATATTGAATAATAAGGAGATGATAAATAATTGCCATATACCGGTATTGTCAAGTATCACGTTAAACTTTCATTCGAAGTTGATGGGCTTGTCGAACGAGCAGATATAATCGGCGCTATATTCGGACAAACTGAAGGTCTTTTGGGACCTGAAATGAATCTGAATGAACTGCAAAGAGTATCTAAGGTCGGTCGAATTGAAGTAAATACTTTCCAATCTGAAAATAATACTAAAGGTGATTCATTGTTACCAATGAGTACTGACATTGACACATGTTCGTTAATCTCAGCTGCAATTGAAAGCATAGACAAGGTCGGCCCATTTGATAGCACATTCAGATTAGAAGGCATCGATGATGTTAGAGCAACAAAAAAACAAGATATCTTACAACGTGCTAAAGAAATCAAACAAAAATGGTCAACAAATTCTGTTAGTGAAGGACAGGAAATGCTTGAACAAGTTCATGAAAATAATTCAGAAAAAATTACCACATACGGTCCTAAAAAACTTCATTGTAGTACAGGAATATTTGATTCTAAATGGATAATCCTTGTAGAAGGACGTGCTGACATAATCAATCTCTTAAGAGCAGGTTATGACAATGCATTAGCATTTGAGGGAGGACGAATTGATGAATCAATTAAAGAAATATGTGAAGAAAAAGAAAAGGTTGTAGCATTCACAGATGGTGATAGAGCCGGTGGATTCATTTTAAAAGAACTAAAATCTGTTGTACATGTTGATCTTGAACTACGTGCTGATACTGGAATTGAAGTTGAAGAATTAACCCCAAAACGAGTTGATGAACTTTTGAGTCCTGTTAAAAAACAGATGGAAGAAGAATTATCTGCACCTGAAATTAAAAATATGGATGACGGACCTCTTGCAGAGTTGTGCAAAAATAAATTCTCAGAATTAAATGAATCTCTAGAAGCAATTGCACTTGATTCAAGTGAATCTGAAGTATTTAGAGTTGCAATTCCTGAATTAGTTGGAAAAATTGCTGGTCAATCTGGAATAAAATATCTAATTCTAGATGGAATAATTACTCAAAGACTCGTTGATGCTGCAAAAACCGCTGGTGTTGAAAACATCATTGGTCATAGAACTGCAAAATTATCTGACTCTGATGGTGTATCATTAAAAACATTTAGAGAACTTGGTATAGCATCTAATTAATGACTGATCTAAAGACACAACATCTTCTAACTCTAGCACACATCTTATCAAAAGGAGGAAAACATAATTTTGTTAATATCACCACCACCTCACTTGGAAAAGAAATTGGAAAATCTCAACAATCTGCATCTCTGCATCTAAAAGAGTTGGAGTTAGGTGGATTTATTGAAAGAATCCAATCTGGAAGAAAACAATCAATAAAAATCACCCATAAAGGATTCGTTGAATTATCAACATTAAACAATCTTCTATCAAAATTAATATCCAAATCTCCTAATTCACTAACTTTTACTGGAACCATAACTTCTGGAATGGGAGAAGGTGCATACTATATGTCTATGAAGGGATACACCAAACAATTCAAATCTAAATTAGGTTATGTCCCATACCCTGGAACTTTGAATGTACAAATTAAAGAAAAAAAGTTTTCTGAAGCCATCTCACAATTATCAAATTATGAAGGAGTAAAGATTAGCCCATTTTCTGATGGCAAGAGAACCTTTGGATGGGTCAAATGCTTTAAATCAAAAATAAATAATAAAATTGACTGTGAATTAATTTTATTGGAAAGAACACATCATGATACGACAATTGTAGAATTCATTTCAAAAAATAACATACGAAAAGTATTAAAAATTTCTGATAAATCAAATGTTAAAGTTAAAATTTCAATATTAGATAATTTTTCTTAAAGACCATGAATATCGTCACCATATTCTTTTTGAATTGCTGAACTTGAAGTTTCTGGTCTTGGCGATTCTAGTCTAGCTACTACTACATCCAAGTTTATGTTCTTACATCCTTCCGTGATAAATTTTTCTTGATGAGTCTGATCATAACCTAAAGCAATTACTTGTGGCTTAACCAAATCAACTGTTTTGAAGATATCTTCATCATTTCCAATAATACACAAATCCACCATATTTAATGATGAAACTAATTCTTGTCTTAATTGAGCACTATGCAATGGCTTACGTTTTTTCATCTTAACTGCTGTTTTATCTGTCGCTATTACCACAACCAAAAAATCTCCTAGCTTCTTTGCAGCATTTAATGTATTAATATGTCCAGGATGAATTATATCAAAAACTCCTCCTGCCAAAACAATTTTTGATGATGAATTTTGTATTTCTGAAAGTGTTTTCATATTGTTTTCATTCATGTTATGTCCAATTTCAACTCATCGTTATCACATTTTTGGGTCAAAACCTTTTGCAATGCGTAATGCATCAACTAATCCATCCGCATAACCTATACTTAGTACTGCAAATTCCTTTTTTCCTTCTTTCAGAAAATTTTCTGCATCATCGATATACAATTTTGCATTTATCAAAACATCCTCGTATTCTTTAAGATTATCATAATGTGGTCTAATTTCTTCTAGTGCTTCTCGTACCATTGGAACATATTTTTCAATCATCTGTTCTGAAATACTTTTTACATCTGCAGAATTATCAGTTGGTTCATCAAGACATTCTGTAATGGTTTTTAGTGCATCTGATTCTGTAAAATGTAATCTTCCAGGTATAATTATGCTGTGTGGTGATTCTCCAAATTCTTTTTTGATTAAATTTGATATATGCCCTGAAATTATTTTTTGATTATTTTTTCCAATTCTAGATGCAACAATTGCATAAGTTTCTTTTGAAATGACTTTGCGATTCTGCGTCTTTTCAGAATTCAGTAATAATGAAAATGCATCTTTTGGATCTAAGAAAAATGATTTATCTTCATTGTATTCGAGTAAAACCACTGAATGTGTTTTACTCAATAAATTATCAAAAATTGTATTGTATGGTGTGATCATTGATTTTGAATCATTCATGATGGTTAACACCTTTCCAACTTTGTAATAGTGCAATCCTATTTCTCCAATTAATGATGAAACAATTGAAGCTGAATGAATTGTTTTTGTTTCTATTCCATCTCTCATTGCTCGTGTCTTTAATTCAAGATGTGTTGTAGCAATGTATGGGTCGCCATATGAAATTAATACTGTTTCTTCATTTTTTGCATTTTTTAGAATTTCATTACCATCCTCAACTAACCATCGTTTAGCAATCTTAAATTCACCGTTTGAAATATCTTCTAATTGTTTTTTTTCAGTTTCTGAAATTGGACTGGTAAATGATTCTAAATATACATTTTTTGCATTTTTTATTACATCTAATGTGCTATCTGATAATTCTGAAATACCTGAAATTCCTAATCCGATAAACCACAGCATTATTTCGTTCTATCATGTAGTCTTTTTAAATGATGTAGTGATTTTTTTAGAATTTCTATTCCTTTGATAAATTCATCAATTGAAACTTTTTCATCAATTGTATGTGCTTCATGAGGATCTCCTGGACCATATGTAATGACTGGTATTTTTAATTGATTTCCTATAACATTCATGTCGCCTGTACCTGTTTTTCTAATTAACATTGGTCTTTTCTTTTCTACATCTAACACTGATAATGTTAATGCTCTTACTAATGGTGAATTATGTGCTGCCTCAAATGGTTCTGTCTCATCTATTACCGAATACAAAACTTCAATCTCTCTTTTTGTTGATATCTGATTAACTATTCTGGTAATTTTCTCTTCAATATCATTACAATTCATGTCAACTGGAATCCTAATGTCTAATGTAGCTACACATTCTTTTGGTGTAACATTATGGCTTGTACCTCCACGAATTTCTGTAAGGGTTGCAGTAAGCATCATTCCCTTACTTTTCTCTTCTTGACCTCCTTCTAACTCATTTTTCAATTCAGTTGCAACTGATGATATTTCTTCTATTGCATTTTTTGCCAACCATGGAGCACTTGCATGGGCGCTATCCTTCACATTCACTCTGAGAT
Source organism: Candidatus Nitrosopelagicus sp. (assembly GCA_028344155.1). Taxonomy (GTDB): domain Archaea; phylum Thermoproteota; class Nitrososphaeria; order Nitrososphaerales; family Nitrosopumilaceae; genus Nitrosopelagicus. Next base: position 19,200 of record JAOMAI010000002.1, on the reverse strand, counting down.
TAATTGCTAAACGACCTTTGTAGGCAATTGTAACCTTTTGAATGCTACTTGGTTCTCCAAAAACTGCGTAATCTACCTCGGGCTTATTTTTTACTAAATTCTTTATTCCGGTTGCATTACCTTCTTCATCAACTGCTCCAACAAATGTTATAGTTCCTTGATTCTCTCCTATACTTGCAGCCGCAAATAACATTGCAATTAGTGGTGCTTTTGCATCTGAGGCACCTCTACCATGCAGCATATCGCCCTCTATTCTTACCTTAATCTTTCCTGGAACCACATCCATGTGACCACATAACATTATTTTTGGTTCTCCTGAGCCTTTAGTTGCAATCAAGTTTCCAACTTCATCTTGATGAATATCTCTAAATCCTAAATCATCACATCTATCTGCAAGAAAATCAGCCAAAGCCTTTTCACTTAATGATGGAGTGTAGATTCGTAATGCTTTTTCTAAAGTTTTAATTGCATATCTGGAAGTTTCTAAATGTTCATCCATCTATGCTAACCCCTTAACATGTTCTAACATTAATCCTGGAATATCCACGCCTGTAACTCTTACAACATTTCTAAATTCGGTTGTATTGTTTATTTCATGTACGACCATACCTTTCTCATTACTCTCCATTAAATCAATTCCAACAATATCTCCAAACACTGCATCTTTTGCTTTAATACAAATGTCTTCAAGTTCATTAGTAATCTCACATGTTTCTGCAGAGCCACCAAGATGTGTATTTGTTTTCCAATTCCCATCTCCTGAATTTCTGTATATTCCAGCTGCAACATTATCTCCTATGACGATTACACGAATATCTCTTGGTGGACGTTGCACAAACTCCTCTAGAAAATGAATGTGATGAATTGGATACATTGCTTCTCTTCCTTCTATAATTCCTTCTGCAGCATCCATATCATTTAACTTGGAAACCATTCTTCCCCAGCTACCTACTGTTGGCTTGATAATTTTTGGAAATCCATGTTTTTTTAATGCCTCTAGTGCAGAATCTTTTGAGAATGCAACTGTTGCATCCGGTGTTGGAACTCCTGCTTTTTGTAATAACATATGTGTAAATAATTTATTTCCAGCAAAGATGCCTGTGTTTAAACAATTTACTACTTTGGCACCTTGACCTTCAAGAGCTGCAGTCGAGTGTAAATTTCTATAATAACTAACACATCTTTGTAATACTGGCCCTTCTAAGCAATTTTTTTCATTCAAATCCAAAAATAATTTTTTACAATCTACCATGTCTATTGCGATTTCATTTTTCTTTGCAGATTCAATTAGTAATTTTTCTTCAAGACGGATTGTATCGTAAAGGATTGAAATTTTGCCGGTCACTGTCCCCAATCCTCTCCGACTGTTTGAGCTGGTTTTAACTCAAAACCTTCGGATGCTTTGCTAAGTTCAAAACTTGCGCCGCAATCTGGACAGGTGACAATTTCGCCTTCTACTGCATCGTCAGGGATACCTATGTTTGCATCACATTCAGGACAATTTGCCATTTTTACCTATTTTTCCTCTCTTTTTTCATCCTTAATTATTTTACGTTCAAGGCGATCCTCTAGTGGAATTTCCAGAACATCACCCATTCTTAGATTCTTTAAGCCAGCTGCAACATTCTTTGCAGTTTCAGGATCTTTTGCTATTCCTAATAATGACATGAGATAACTTGCACCTGTTTTACCTGCTAATTCCCCAAATACTATTTTTCTTCTATTTCCAACTACTCTTGGTGGGATTGGTTCATAGGCTGCTGGATTATTGAGAATTGCAGCTAAATGGGTTCCTGCTTTATGTTTGTAAGCTGATGACCCTACAATTGGTTTTGAATCATATGGTTGAATTGTGGTATATTGTTCTATGAGTCTTGAAAGATCTGCTAGCATATCTAATCTAAAATCATTTGGAGATTTGAAGAGATATGTTAAAGCAACTGCTACTTCTGCTAATGCCGGTATACCCGTTCTTTCTCCAATTCCATCAATTGTGGTGTGAATTTGATCAACTCCTGCATCACATGCTGAAAATGCATTTGCTAGTGCAAATCCAATATCATTATGTACATGAACATCAAGTGGTGTAGATATTTCTGAACGAACTTTCTTAACAAAATTATACATTCCAATTGGTCTCATTATTCCAACTGTATCTGGTAAACTAATTCTATCAACTCCTGCATCTTCAATTGATTTACATAACTTCAACAAAAATTCAGGCTCTGCTCTACTTCCATCTTCAACCGTAAATCTAATTTTTAATCCATGATCTTTTGCATAAGTTACTGTATCTACCGCACGTTCTAATGCTTCGTCTTGTGTAATTCGTAATTTGTCTTTTAGATGAATATCTGATATTCCTAGATATGCAGCTACCCATTTTGCATCACATGATAATGATGTATCAATGTCTTGTCTTAATGCTCTACCATGTGAAACAATATCTGCCTTTAATCCTTGTTGTATGATTGTTTTTGTTGCTTCTTTATGATCTGGTGAAACTACTGGTGAAATTTCAATCTGATCTACACCAAAATAATCTAGCATCCATGCTATCTGAATTCTCTGTTTATTTGTAAATGAAACTCCTGGATGTTGTTCGCCTTCTCTTAGAGTTGAATCTAACACTCGAATTTTTTTTGGAGTTTTTTCATATGAGTTATACATGTCTGCATAGTGATTCGGATCAGTCATTACTAATTTCGTTGAAATAAATGATTAATATAAACATAATCGTACTAGCTTCGTAGATATTCAGTCATTTCTTATCTAATTTAGTATGAATTTAAAAAATCATATCGATTTTCGTTTATCTGATTGTTCTTAGAATAATTACTGTGTTTGTATCAATTACACCTGGAATTTTTCTTAGTTCATCAATTGCAGCATTAATCTCAGTTATACTTGGTGCTTTTATGATCACACTGATATCGTACTGTCCAGTTATTTCATAAACTGTTTTTACTGCATACAATTTTGTTAATCTGGATGAAACTTTTGATGTATCTGTAGTTGAGTCAACGGATATCAAAACTATTGCACTTGTAGAATTGGTCTCTCCCATTTCAATTGTAAATTTTTCAATAACTTTACTGTCTACCAAATTCTTTACTCTTCTGCGAACTGCAGACTCTGAAAGCTTTAATTTTTTCCCAATCTCTACAAATGATTCTCTAGAATCATTTCTCAAATAGTCTAAAATCTTCTCATCAATCTTATCCTTGGACATTTTTTCTCTTTTCCTCATTAGTAAATAATTCATCTAGTATTTCTAAAGATTTTGTTACATCATCCTGTGTTATGACTAGTGGTGGAAGTAATCTTAAGATATTTCTACCAGAATATAGTAAAAGTAATCCCTTTTGAATACCTTCCATTAGTATATCTCTAACTTCAAATTTCAATTCAACTCCTATCATCAATCCTTTACCTCGAACCTCTCTAATTACTGGATGTTTTTCCTTCAATTTGTTTAATCCTTCTCTAAATAATTTTCCCATGTTTGCAGAATTTTCTACTAGTTTATCTTGTGTCAATGCCTGCATTGTAGCGGTTCCTGCAGCACATGATAATGGATTTCCTCCAAATGTAGATGAATGTTCTCCTTTTGAGATGCAATCTAAAATTTCTGGTTTGACTAATGTCGCACCCATTGGCACTCCTCCTGCAATTCCCTTTGCTAAACAAAGTATGTCTGGTGCAGTATCCCAATGTTGATGTGCCCACATCTTTCCGGTACGTCCTAATCCTGCCTGTATTTCATCATAAATTAATAGAATATTTTTTTCATTACATAATTTTCTAACATCTTGTAAAAATCCATCAGGAGCCACATGAATGCCGCTTTCTCCTTGAATAGGTTCTAAAATTACAAATGCTGTTTGATCATTAACTGTTTCACGAAGCTTTTCGATATCCCCAAAAGGTGAGAATGATACTTTTTCTATAAGTGGTTTGAACGCCTTTCTATATTTTGGATTAAATGTTATTGAAAGTGCACCTAGTGTTTTTCCGTGGTATGAACCATTCATTGCAACCATCTCGGTTTTTCCTGTAAACTTACGTGCAAATTTCATTCCAGCCTCAATTGCTTCTGCACCACTATTATTCAGATGAACCTGTGACAAGTTTTTTGGAGCAACTTTGAAAAGATTTTCCAAAAATTCTTCACGAGTCTTACTGTAAAGTGAACTATGAACTGTAATAATTTTTTCAAGTTGCGCTTTCAACGCATTGGTAACTCTTTCGTTTTGATGTCCAAGTAATGCTACTCCATAACCTCCCATACAATCAATGTATTCCTTACCATCGGTATCCCATACATGTGCACCTAAGCCTTTTTCTATTGTCACTGGAAATCTTTGATAAAGATTACCGAGAAATTTATCTTCACTCATTTAGTTATCACCGTACAATTGTTATGTGCTATAGCTGATGAAATTGGATTTTCTTTTTGACCATTTGCAATTAATGCTTCTGTAACTCCCATTTCAAGTGCTTCTGTTGCAGCAAGAATCTTTTTTTCCATGCCGAACCCAATTTTTGGCATTATTTCTTTTGCCTCTTCTAATGATAATTTTTCAACCAATTTGTCTTCCATGAGCAATCCGTCTACATTTGTAATAAATAACACCTTATCTGCCTTGACATGTCCTGCTACATTAGCCGCTGCCCTATCTCCATCAACATTTAGAAATTCTGACTCTTCACTTATTGCAATTGGGGAAATTACCGGGGTGTATCCTTTATCCATAATTATTTTGATTAAATCTGAATTTACATTTGAAATTTTACCTGTATATCCTCCATCAATTACCTGTTTTCTTCCTTTTTCATTCATAATCATTAATTTCTTTTTCCTATTGGCCTCAATTGTTTTCCCATCCATACCTGACAATCCAATTGCATTGATTCCATTTTTTTGTAGCATCTGAACAATTGTTTTGTTTATTCTTCCTGACATTACCATTGTAAAAATTTCAGAAGTTTCTTTGTCTGTATATCGACTTTTTATCCCACTTGGTGATACGACAAATTTGGGTTCTTTACCTAATTGCTCTGTAACCTTTGTTACTTCTTTGCCGCCGCCGTGAACTAGTATGACGCCTTCTTGCTCTACAACTTTTTTAATATCATCTATTGTTGATGGATGTAAATTATCTACTACGCTCCCACCAATTTTTATCGTAATCATCTATTATACTGGTGTTAGTGGGGAATACATAATTCCTTCGAACTCGTCAAATCCTGCCATGACGTTCATGTTTTGAATTGCAGAACCTGCTGCACCTTTCATTAGGTTATCTGATGCCGATAGAGCAATCAATCTGTTGTTGTCTCTGTCTAGATCAAATCCAATATCACAGAAATTTGAACCGACTAGAAATTTTGGATCTGGGAATTTATGTAAACCGTCTTTATCTCTAATTAATCTGACAAAACGTTCATCATTGTATTCTGCACGGTATATTTTCCAAAGTTCTTTTTCATCAACATCTTTCTTAAGGAATGTATGGTTTGTACATAAAATTCCTCTAACCACATCTACTGCATGTGGACTCATTGATACTTTGATTTTTCTACCTGCTGTTTGACTTAATTCCTGTTCAATTTCTCCGGTATGTCTGTGCTTTGCTGGTTTGTATGGTCTGATTACTCCTGCACGCATTGCATGTGCAGTTCCTGCACCCGCACCTGCACCTGAAGAACCAATTTTTGAATCAACAACAATATGATCTTCATCAATTAAATTATTTTTAATTAATGGATTTAATGCAAGCATTGAAGTTACTGCCATGCATCCCGGACAAGAAACCAATTGTGATTTTTTAATTTCTTCTCTATGTAATTCTGGCACTCCGAATACTGATTTTTTTAAATAATCTGGATGTGGGTGTTCCCATCCGTACCATTTTCCATAATCCTCTGGATTATGCAAACGATAATCTGCACTCAAATCAATAATCTTCATTCCCCTGTCATACAATGCCTTTACAATCTCAGTTGCAGTTCCGTGTGGAACTGCGGTAAAAACCACATCACAATTATCACTCATTTTCTCATAATCTAGTTCTGAGAATTTTAAATCAGTAAAACCTCTTAGGCTAGGTTGAGCTTTATGCAGAAATTTTCCTACATGTTGTCTTGAGGTTACCATCGAAACTTCAACTTTAGGATGACTGAGAAGTAATCTGAGAACTTCTCCTCCTACATATCCTGAGGCTCCTACAATTCCTACTTTCATAATCTATTATTAAAAAAGCATAATTTAACAGTAATTGCCATTATCACTTAATATTATGAATTGCATAGTCGATCATCTCTTTTGGAATGTTTTTCTTTGAGACTTTTACCAATCCTTTAAACTCCACAGTATTGTTTACCTCATGTACAACTAGTCCTTTTTCTTTGTCTTCCATCAAGTCAATTCCTAAAATTCCACCACCTACTGCTTTCGATGTTTTTTCACACAAATCTTCCATCTCTTTTGTAATCTCACACAGTTCTGGGTCTGCACCTAGTGCAATGTTTGTTTTGAAACCTCCAGATGATTTTCTATACATTGCTGATATAGCTTGGTCTCCTACAGTTATTACACGAATATCTCGTGGTGGACGATCAATCATTTCTTGTAAATAATAAATTCTGTCCTGAGGTCCATCTGTTACCTGTCTGTTTTCAATTACAGCTTCTGCTGTATCCTTATCTTTAACTGGCATGACACTTCTTCCCCAACTACCAATTATTGGTTTTATAACTAATGGATATCCAACTTTTTCAAAATTATCTAATGCTGTTTCAGCTGAAAAAGAAAAGTAAGTCTTTGGAGTTGGAATATTATTTTTCTTTAACAACATTGATGTTATCATTTTATTTCCACAAGTATTTGCAACATCAAATCTGTTAATCACTGGTATGTCCATAAATTCTAAACATGCTGTGAAATGTAATCCTCGGTAATAACTAACACAACGTTCTAACACAACATCTCCAAATTCAAAATTTTCAGGTTTACTATCTGTATCAAAACTAGTAATCTTTGCATCAACCATGGAAGTTTCATAACCTAATTCCTCTGCATTTTTTTGCAGTAGTTTTTCCTCGGTTCTTAACCTATCAAATACTATGCAAATTTTCTGCAATTACTCTCCCCAGTCTTCGCCAACGGTTTCTGCTTCTTTTAACTCAATATTGGAACCTTCTTTCTTTGAGATTTCATAGTCTGCACCACAATCTCCACAAGAAACAATTTCACCTACAGCGGCATCTTCTGGGATATTCATATTTGCGTCACATTCTGGACAATTCATATTTTTTTTTGCACCTATCTCTAGAATTTATTAGCTTCTGTTGACTGCATTCCCCATAATTCGACAAATCCTTTTGCCAATTTCTGATCAAATGTGGAATCTTTTCCATAAGTGGCTATGTCGTGACTGTAAAGCGAATATTTTGACTCTCTACCGACAACTCTGACATTTCCTTTGTGAAGTTTTAATCTTACAGTTCCAGTTACACGTTTTTGAGCTTGTTCAATGAATTCATCCAATTCTTTTCTTAATGGATCATCCCATAATCCTGAATAAACTAACCATGCCCATTCATCATCTACTAATGTTTTGAATTTAGTTTCATGTTTTGTATGTACCATTTTTTCAAGATCTGAGTGTGCTTCAATTAAACAAATTGCTGCTGGTGTCTCATACACTTCGCGTGATTTTATTCCAACGACTCTATCTTCAATATGATCAACTATTCCAACACCCTGAGAACCTGCTTTTTTATTCATATATTCTATTAATTTTACTGGAGGCATTTTTTTACCATCTACTTCCACCGGTATTCCTTTATTGAATTTGATTTTCAAATATGTAGGTTTTTCAGGTAAATTCTTTGTCTTAATCCAAATGAATGCATCGTCTGGTGGTTCATTGAATGGATTCTCTAAAACTCCACCTTCAATTGCCCTTCCCCATAAATTTTGATCAATACTGAATTTTTTTGCAACACTATCTATCTCAATCCCATGTTTATTCGCAAATTTTAATTCAGTCTCACGGTCTAGATTCATATCGCGAATTGGTGCAATGATTGGAAGATTAGAACCTGCCCTTAACGTATTATCGAAACGTACTTGATCATTTCCTTTTCCTGAACATCCATGTGCTAATGATGAAACTTTTTCTTTTTTTGCAATTTCAAGTACTTTGTGTGCAATTAATGGTCTTGCTAGTGCAGTCGCAAGACAATATTTCTTTTGATATAATGCATTAGCTTTGATTGCTGGAAAAATATAATCTGTAACAAACTCTTTTTTTGCATCTATGTTGTAATGTTTTTTAACTCCTAACTTTTTTGCTTTTTTTGAAATTTTGGTAATGTCATCTCCTTGACCCACATCAACTGTTACTGTAATTACATCCATGTCATGCATATCTTGCATATACTTTACAACTACTGATGTATCCAATCCTCCTGAAAATGCAAGTATTGATTTTTGTTTCATGATGCAACTGTTTGAATGTATATGGGCATTTATCTTTTATGATAACTATTTGGGCTCATGATTCTGTTTCAAAAATGAATAGCTACAGCTAAAATTCGATGGCTATTTAACTTTCAGACATAACGCTGTTTTATGAAAATCTCATATCTAATTGGTGCCGTAATTGTAGTCATTGGAATTATTGCTTTTGTAGGCTTTACTCAATCTTCTGTTAATTATTCTGAAAATAATATCCGTGTGGCATTCTTTCCAAGTGTAGTTCATGCAGTGCCCATTATAGGAATGGAAACCCAAACTTTTGCAAATAATCTTAATGCTGATTTGGATATACAAGTGAAGATCTTTGATAGTGGTCCTCAGGTAATCGAATCAATATTCTCAAATTCTGTTGATATTGCATATGTTGGTCCTGGTCCTGTGATCAATGGTTTTCTAAAATCTGATGGCAATGATTTGAAAATTCTTGCAGGTGCTGCTAGTGGCGGCGCAAGTTTTGTAATACAAAAAAACTCTGGATTGGACTCGATTGAAAATTATGCTGGAAAACGAATTGCAGCTCCTCAAATCAGTAACACACAAGATGTATCTCTTCGACATTATCTTGCAGAAAATGGTTTAATCACTGCTGAAAAAGGAGGAGATGTTTTCGTTTTGAATATAGCAAATCCTGATATCTATACACTTTTTGCAAAAGGTGACATTGATGGTGCGTGGGTTCCTGAACCTTGGGCAACGATGTTAGTTGAAGACTTGGATGGAGTTCGCCTGTTTGATGAAAACGAATTTTGGCCAGAAAATCAGTTTTCATCAGTGTTACTAATCGGCAGATCTGATTACATTGAAAAAAATCCTGAAATAATTAAAAAATGGATTAATGCAAATGAAAAAACTGTCCAATGGATCAATAATCATCCTGATGAATCCAAAAAACTTTACAATGAATTCTTGAACAGCTATATGGGCCGAACATTACCTCAAAACATTGTGGAAAAATCATTTTCAAATATAATAATAACATCTGAACCTCTGGAAAATTCTGTTTACACTTTTGCCGAACGTGCTGATGCGTTAGGATATCTTGGACGCGATGGTTACACACTTGATGGAATTTTTTATCATGAAAATATATCAGTGACATCAAATGAGGAGAATTACAATGGGTAAGATAGAAGCAAAAAATATTATAAAATATTTTCAGCATGATGGTAAACCTCTCAAAGCCATTGGTGGAGTAAATCTCACTGTTGACGATGGGGAGTTTGTTTGTATAGTCGGCCCATCTGGATGTGGTAAATCAACTTTTCTTAGAATTTTGGCAGGATTAGAAAAACCTGATGATGGAGAAGTATTACTTGATGGAAAAAAACTTGTTAACACTGGACCGGATAGAATAATGGTATTTCAGGAAGGTGCATTATTTCCGTGGTTAACTGTGGAAGATAATGTTGAATATGGTTTGAAAGTTGCTGGCATACCTGAGAATGAACGTCATGATATATCCAAAAGATATCTTGATATGATGCAATTATCCCAATTTGCAAACTCATACACGTATCAATTATCTACTGGAATGAAACAACGTGTTGCTATCGCACGTGCACTTGTAATGGATCCTGATGTATTATTGATGGATGAACCTTTTGCAGCTCTTGATTCTCAGACTAGGGATTTACTTTTAGTTGAAATGCAAATGATTTGGCAGAAAACAAAAAAGACCATCATATTTGTAACACATAATGTGCCTGAGGCAGCTGTACTTGGTTCACGTGTTGCAGTATTCAGCCACAGACCTTCAGTTGTAAAAAAATCTCTTGATATTGACTACAAAAGACCTCGTGTCGCAGAGGATGAAAATTTAGGAAAATTTGAAAAAGAAATTCTTGCTGCATTAAGGCACCAGGGGCCAAAATAGGTGTTTATTCAATGAAAGCAAATCTCTTAGGTAAAAAAATTGCATTTTATGTACTAATCATAATTGTTTGGCAAGGAATTGATTCTGCAGAAATCTGGCCTGATAACATATTTCCTTCTCCTATACAAGTTGGAGAGGATCTGCTTTATGGAGTATCTGATGGAAGTCTGTTTTATGGAATTGCAACTAGTATGTGGCGTTTGGTAATTGGATTATCCATTGCAATTGGTGGTGGAATGTTACTTGGAATATTCATGGCTCGTGTTGAGACTGTAAATCAAACTATTGGTTCCCTTGTACTTGGATTACAATCAATTCCTTCAGTAGCATGGGTTCCACTTGCAATTCTATGGTTCGGTCTGTCTGATTCTGGAATAATCTTTGTCACTGCAATTGGTGCAATTTTTGCTGTCACAATCAATACGTACACTGGAGTGAAAAATATCGATCCATCATTTATTGAAGCTGCACGAAATATGGGTGCTAAAGGTAGTCAATTGGTCACAACAATTCTCATACCTGCTGCATTTCCATATATGATTTCTGGATTCAAACAAGGATGGGCGTTTGCATGGAGAGGTGTAATCGGTGCAGAACTTCTTTTCTCATTTTTGGGTCTTGGATTCTTGTTAAATGTTGGAAGGCAACTAAATGATGTATCTCAAGTTATTGCAATGATGCTTGTGATCATGGGAATTGGAATTTTAATCGATGGCTTTGTCTTTAAAAAATTAGAAGATAAGGTTATGACTAAATGGGGACTTCGTTAGGTTTTTCTGACTTCATTTTAGTTGAAATTATGAATGCTGTTAATGTAACCACAACTGCAAAAATCATGACTGCTGTATAGTCTGTATAGTATGCAATGATTCCTGCGATTACTGGACCAATAACTGTGGAAATTGCTAATGTAGAGCTAAAAATTGCTGTAGATGTTGATCTTGGATTGTTTTCCATAAGATGAAAATTTCCTCCAATAAACAAAAATGCCCATGAACATCCAACTATGGCCATGAATGGCCATGCCATCCACCAATCTGTAATTAATGCCAATCCAAGAAATACTATGACCGTCATTCCTATTCCAATCTTGAATTTTGTTATATTTTGAATCTGAATTCTCTTTGACATCAAATTCATGACAAGAAATGCAGTTAGTGTATTTGCTACATATATCATTGAAACTTGATATAATTCTGCACCAAAATACTCCATTAACATGATGGGTAAAACTGTCCATGCAGCAGCAGCACCAATATGGCGAATTAGTAATGATGAAAAAAGAAATTTGTTTTTTACAATGATCTTCTTGATTATTCCTTTTTCTACAATTTTTTCCGTTTGTATTTTAGGAAGTTTCAATGAAATGATAAATCCTATAATGAAAAAACAACTACTCACCACAAAAATTAATTTTTCATCGTTAGCTAATCCTGCTGCAATTATACCTGCCATCCATCCTAAAGCGTGAAATGATATTACTGATGCAACCTTGGATTTTCCTTTTCCTGCCTCATATGCGTATGCTAACATTGGTGGAATCATAATTCCTGATGCTATTCCTGCACCTAATCTTGCTATGATTAGGTATGTTGTATTGTCTGCAAAATAATGCAACCCAAATGTAATTGCACATAAAATGAAACCTACTCTTATGAATAGTAATCGTTTTGCTTTTCTATCTGACATACGGCCAAAATATGTCTCAGTTAGAATTTGCGCAAACGCAAATGATGCAACAATTATTCCAATCTCAAAAACAGATTCTGCAACAAGGCTTGCAATAATTGGCATAAAAACAAATGTAATTGCTATTCCAGAATGTTGGAAAAATGTTGTTCCTCTAACTAAGTTATTTAGATTATCTCTTTGTAACACATGTTTGTTATGTAATCACCTAATTTGAAAGAAGAGGTTAACTTATCCATTCATTCTCAATTTTGTTACAATCTGCTTCAGCATTCTTGCTGAAGCGCCCCATATCAGGTGCTTCTCAAATGTGAATGTGTACATTTCTTGAATTGAGTTATGTTCTGGATCTGAATCGTCAGCAAGGGTTTGCAAAAACGGTATCAATGGGATCTCTAAAAATTCATCAACTTCTGAATTAGGTATTAAATTTTTAATTTCATTTAAGATACAGACAAATGGTAAAATTGTAAATCCTGAATTTAATGTTGTAACTGGTGATAACTGACCGATAATCTCTTCACGTTTAATTTTAATTCCTGTCTCTTCTAGTGTTTCTCTAGTTGCAGTATCTAACAAATCTTCATCTTTATTAGATATTTTTCCTCCTGGAAATGCAATCTCTCCTCCATGATGTTTCATTGTAATTGGTTTTTTTATCATCAAAATTTTGGGTGAATGCTCAAAAATGATAATTAAAACTGACGATAATTTTGTTTCATTATTGTTGGATAAAATTGGATTAATTTCTGATTTTATTAAATTTCTAATCTTTTCTAAATTCACATTTTTGTGTAAAACAAATTACTAAATGAGTTTGTCTTTCTTGAAATAACAACAATTCCAATAATTGTGGCTGCTAGAACAATCATGACCATTTGACCGAATTCTGGTACGACATAGCTACCAAAAACCTCTATCTTTTCTGCTCCTTTCTTAAATGGAATTGTAATTGTTAGTCCGTCTTCAAATCCAAATTCATCTGTAATGTAGACAGTTTCTGTCTCTTCATTAAACAATCCTGGTTCAGAATGAATTTGTGCTATGAATTCGCCATTATCAAATGGTCTAACAAGAAAATCATTAATTTTTAATGACAATTCTCCATCTTCAATTGAATTGATATTGATTACTAGAGATGCATTTTTTGGTTTTGCTGTGATATCTACGACTTCTCCTCCTACAATTTCATAATAAATTAGAGTCGTCAAATCAATCTCATCTGGCACCACTGCGCTTCCGTCGTTTTCCATAAATCCTGAAATTTTTACATTTCCTTGAAATGCTTCTGGTACTTCAAAGTAAAGATGCCAGTTTCCCATTTCATCTATACTTTGTAATGTTTCAACTGATTCTGTAAATTTTATTTTTGCATCTTTTGCACTTGCACCTTTTACCATCTTTTCTCCATCTAACACTACCTCGTACTTTTCATTAATTGAATTTGTAGGAAATTCAAAACTACCTACAACTGGAAGTTGAAATCCATTTAATGAGTACATGTTTAATTCACTTCCATCATTTGAAAACTCTGCATCTTTGAACCATGCATTAGCAGTATATCTAAAAGTAAAACTATCTTCATTTTGTTTAACTGTAAGAGGCATTATTGCATCATCGCCAAATGAAAAACAACTATAGTAATCAACCCTGTCTGCAACACTTGGAGAAACCATTAGTTTAAAATCTAAAACCTCTCCAGGCTTCATACTTTCATAGATACTTGATGCCGCAATATCGATTATCACATCATCCTTATCTTTGATTAATGCATAAATTCTAAATTTTTCAAAAGTGTTTTCTCCACCATTTCTAATTTTTCCAACTAAGTTTCCATCATTGAGAATTTGTAAACTTTCATCATAAATTATGTAACCGCCTTCAAATGTTTTATCAGTTTTTTCATATGTTATGGATGGCTCAAGTAAAATTGGATTTTCACTTTTTACTTCAGGAATCTGAACTTTCATTGGTAACATATTCTCTGGCATGATTGCCGCAAGTTTGTAATCTCTAACAATCAGTTCATCCCCATCTTGAATTGAAATTGTGACTGTTGGTATAATTGGGAAATATTCTTTATTTTTCACTCCTGCAAAAATTGTATACGTTCCATCCTCGTCAAAAAATCCCATAAATTCGTGTTCTGGAATATACACTTCGCCATACATTCCGGCATCCACATTTCCTGGATAAAACATTGAAAAAACTCCTAGTGCGATAATTGCGAAAACTAATTCTTTCATATCCTAAATTTATTAAAATTAGATAAAAACCTAATCAGTAAATCACTAAACATAGAGAAGTTTTAATCAAGTGTATCGTGATTTCACATATGACGATTAGATATGAAATCAATCCACCAAAAGTAACTGATCCTCCATCACGAATTGAGTTACTAGATGAGAGAATTGAGCAGATTAGCAAATTTTGTGATGGAATTCATGTCACCGATTCTGTATTGGGAATTGAGCGAATTTCTCCATTAATTATTGGCGCAGAAATCAAACAAAAATATCCAAAACTTAGAGTAACTATCAGTTTACGAGTAATTGATAAAAAAATTCCTCAGATTGTTGATTTTGTTGATTCTGCCATACATGCGAATCTTGATGGAATTTTGATTTTGATGGGTGATCCCTCTCCTGAAAATAATTACAAATCTGGAATTATCCCAAGCTTTGCAGTTAATTATTTAATTCAAAATGGTTTTGGAGAAAAAATCAATTTCTTATTATCATTGCCAAGTAAACCGAATTTTGATAAAATTTCTAAGAAGGTGACAGCTAAACCAAATAGCTTTGTGACACAAGTAGTCCATGATGTCTCTCAAGTCAAAAGAATAAATGATTATCTGAATCCAAAAGGATTTTCTATAATTCCCTGTTTGTTATTTCCTTCATCTAAAAACTCACGTTCTGCACAATTTCTTAACCTTGATTGGTCTAATTATGAGAATAGCTTCTCATCTTTTGTTCTCGAAATTGAGAGTATTACTGGCGATGTTTTACTCACATCACCAAATGATTTTAAAGGAGCTTTAGATTTCTTAACACGATTACAAAATTGAATAAAGAAACATTTGCTGATGCATTAGAAAATCGAATTCTTCTTTTTGATGGTGCAATGGGAACCGAAATTCAAAGGTATGATCCTAAATCTGAAGATTTTCCAGATGGAAAAGATGGATTCAATGATGGATTATCTACGACAAAACCTGATTGGATAAAAGAAATTCATAGAAAATATCTTACCGCTGGTGCAGATTGTATTGAAACTAACACTTTTGGTTCAAACAAAATTAAACTTGATGAATATGGTTTTGGCGCACAAACCGTTGAACTAAATCAAAAAAATGCAGAACTTGCAAGAAGCGTATGTGATGAATTTACAGACAGGCAAAGATTTGTTGTTGGTTCTATGGGACCAACTGGTTATCTTCCTAGTTCTAATGATGCTGATTTAGGTCAGATGCCTTTATCTCAAATAAGAGAAGCTTTTGAATTACAAGCTGAGGGATTAATCAAAGGAACTGTAGATGCATTACTGATTGAAACTAGTCAAGATATCCTTGAAGTGAAATTGGCAGTTGAGGCATCTCATTCAGCAATGGAGAAAATTGGAAGGAAGGTGACATTAATTTCAAATGTTACTTTGGACCAATATGGAAAAATGCTGTTAGGAACAAATGTCCAATCTGCGTACACTACTGTATCTGACATGGGGATTGATATTTTTGGTCTAAATTGTTCTACTGGACCAATTGAGATGGAACCGAGTATACAGTGGTTAAATGATCAAAAACATAAACCATTACTGATAGTTCCAAATGCCGGAATGCCAGAAAATGTGGGTGGTCAGGCGGTATACAAAATGACACCTGAAAAAATGGCATCGGCACTTAATTCATTCATTGAAGAATATCCACAAATTAACATAATTGGCGGTTGCTGTGGAACAAATCCTGAGCATATTGCACAATTAAGAAAAATTATTGACCAGCAAAAGAAAGATTGATGAGATAAGTATTTACAAAATTTAATTTAAAATTATGTATGTTAAAGCCTAGAGTAAGCTCATCGATTAAATCAGTTGATTTGAAACAGGAGGTTGGACCGCTCATAATCGGTGAGAGATTAAACACTCAGGGTTCAAAAAAAGCAAAACAGCTTGTTCTAAATGATGATTTTGATGGTTTAGTTGATCTTGCAAGAAATCAAGTTGAAGATGGTGCTCATTGCATTGATGTCTGTGTGGCAACAACTGAACGCTCAGATGAAAAAGCATTCATTCTGAAATTAGTAAAAAGTTTGAGTCTCGAGATAGATGCACCTCTTGTAATTGATTCAACAGATCCTGAAGTAATTGAATCTGCTATTGAACAAATTCCCGGTAAACCAATTATCAACTCAATTAATTTGGAAGGTGATGGGAGTCGATTCAAAGCATTAGCACCGTTGATGGCAAAATATGGAATTCCTGCAATTGCATTATGTATTGGACCTGAAGGGATGGCGAAAACACCAGCTCAAAAGGTTGAAACTGCAGAACTATTATACAAATCTGGAAAAAAATACGGTCTACGTCCAGACCAATTTATCTTCGATGTTCTAACCTTCACACTTGCAACCGGTGAAGATGAATTTCTTGATGCTGGAAAAAATACTCTTGAAGGAATAAAACTTGTTAAAGAAAGATTTCCAAACTCATTCACAACTCTTGGTTTGAGTAACATTAGTTTTGGTTTAGCTCCGCAAACACGACGTGTTTTGAACTCTGTATTTCTATACCATGCAGTTCAAGCAGGTCTAGATAGTGCAATTGTTAATGCACGAGAAATAACACCTTATACTGAAATTGATGAAAAAGAAAGAAAACTTGTAGAAGATTTAATTTTTAATACACATTCAAATGCATTATCTGATTTAATATCTCATTTTGAAAATATCAGTCAAGATTCCACCACGCAAAAGAAGAAAGTTGACGTTGATCCATCCTGGTCTGCTGGTAAACGTTCAAACTTTAGAATAATTAATCGTCTTAAAGATGGAATTCAAAATGACGTGGTTTCTGCTATCGCTGAAAAATTATCTGATAAAGATTTGCTAGTTGACAATGATGGAATTTTATCAATTAATGCTAGTAAAGAAACTACTCATCAAGGCGCTATTCAAACATTAAATGATGATCTTTTACCTGCAATGAAAATTGTCGGTGACAAATTTGGTGCTGGTGAATTAATTCTTCCCTTTGTACTAAAATCTGCAGAATGCATGAAAGCTGCCGTTAAGGAATTAGAAAAATATCTCTTAAAAGAAGAGGGAACTAGCAAAGGTATTCTAGTTTTAGGAACTGTCTATGGTGATGTTCACGATATTGGAAAAAATTTAGTAAAAACTATCTTTGAAAATAATGGATACACTGTACATGATTTAGGTAAACAAGTCCCTTTGCAAAAATTTGTAGAAAAAATTAATGAAGTAAAACCTGATGCTGTAGGTCTTTCAGCATTACTTGTATCTACATCAAAACAAATGCAATTTTTTGTTGAACATGCAAGAAAAACTGATGTTAACATTCCAATACTATGTGGCGGTGCTGCAATAAACAGTAACTACATTAACCGGATTGCGAAACAAGATGGACTTTATGAGCCTGGAATATTTTATTGTGGAACTATGTTTGATGGACTTAAAACAATGGATAAGCTAGTTTCTGAAGAAAAGGAAGAATTTGTTGGTAATTGGAAAGAAAAAATATCTAACTGGGAAGAAAGTAAAGTAAAACAAGTTGATTCTAAAGATCTTCCTCATAGTGATGTTAAACCTGTAACACCGCCAACTCCACCAAAAATTAATGATGTAACTAGACTAAAATCTGAAGATTTTGATCTAAATGAAATTTGGAATCATCTAAACAAAAATTCACTCTTTAAACTTTCTTGGGGTATTAGAGGAAATTCAAAAACTGACACAATTGATGATCCTGAAAAACTTCTTGAAGAATGGAAAAAACGGGTGATAGATGATGACCTCTTTGAACCACAAGCTGTTTACGGATATTTTTCATGTCATAACCGTGATGATAAATTAGTTGTAGATGGTCCTTATGGTCAAGATATAATTTTTGATTTTCCTCGTTCATCAAAAACAAAACATTTGTGTCTGACAGATTATTTTGGTGAAAACGATATTGTTGCATTCCAGTCTGTAACTGTTGGTACAAAAGCTGCTGAATTAATTGAAAAATGGGATAAGGAAGACAAGTACACTGATGCATATTATCTACATGGTCTTGCAGTTGAAACGGCAGAGGCAATGGCAGAATGGATTAATCATAAAATTAAAAATGAACTTGGATTATCTGAAAATGGCGGTTTAAGATACAGTTGGGGATACCCAAGCTGTCCTGATACGACCCAACAGCATCTTGTATGGAAATTAATTCATGGAGAAAAATCTGGTATGGAGTTAACAGAATCTGGACAAATCATTCCTGAGCAATCAACTGCTGCAATAGTTGTTCATCATCCAGAAGCAGAATACTTTGTTTTATAGAGTAAAATCACGCTTGATTTAAAAAGAGGAAAATCTGTTTGAAACTTCATGGGAGCTAGAAAGACATCTGCAAGAAAAATCAGATTAATCAAGAAAACAAAACAAGCATCCGCTGTTCCAGCATGGGTTATTTTAAAGACTAAACGTTCTGTTAGAACAAATCCAAAGGCTAGACAATGGCGTAGCACTGATGTGGAGGTTGGATAGTTGTCTCAAGAACTTGAACGTGTATACACAATTCCACTAGGAAAAGTACTTCTTTCTCAAAGCCAACATCGTGCAGTTAGAGCAATTAACATGATCCGTGAGTTTGGTCGTAAACACATGAAAACTCAAGAAATTAAGATTGATGAAGAACTCGCTCACTTGATTTGGTCTAGAGGTGTTAGAAGTCCTCCACGTAAAATACGTGTCAAAATGACAAAAACAGACGATGGTTACATTTTAGTTACTAATTATGAAGAAGGCTCAGAATCTGATGAAGCAGATTCAAAGAAATCTCCTGAGATTAAACAAAAAGTTGAACCTCAAAT
>JAOMAI010000019.1 GCA_028344155.1 Candidatus Nitrosopelagicus sp. | reverse complement strand
TAAGTTCACAAGGAAGATTGCCATACCGATACCGATGATGAATGCGCCAATTGAAATAATTATGTTCATTTGGACCCATTCCGGAATTGGGGGATAATCATAAATTCTTCTTGGCATTCCAAAGAGTCCCAAGATGTGTTGAGTAAAGAAGACAAGAACAGTTCCTACGAAAGATAAGATAAAGTGGACTTTGCCCAAAACCTCACTGTACATTCTTCCAGTTACGTATGGGAAGAAGTAGTAAACGAATCCTACTGTACCAAAGAGGATTGTACCCATTACAAATAGGTGGAAGTGTCCAACTACCCAGTAAGAGTCGTGAGTGATAAAGTCTAATGGCATTGCACTGTTTACTACACCACCTGCTCCAGCCGAGAAGAAGAGTGCAATTCCGCCTACAGCCCACATAATTGGGGTTGCAAACTTGATTCTTCCACCCCACATGGTGGCTAAGAAGTTGAATGTGTGCATTGCAGATGCTGGAACTGCTGCTAGAGTTCCAACCATGAATACAGTCTTTTCTGTAAATGACATTCCGGTTGCATACATGTGATGGGCCCATGATGCAAATCCTACAATAGTTAATAGAGTAAATGCGGCTACTCCAGAGCTATGACTGAAAATCGGTTTTCTTGAGAAACGCGGGAATATTTCATACATGAAACCAATCGCAGGAATTACCAAAATGTATACTTCCGGATGGAATGTAAACCAAAACAAATGTTGGTAAGCAATTGGATCTCCACCCATTGCAGGATTGAAAAATCCTGATGCACCTAGCCTATCTGTAAGTAACATCAACAACGCCGCTGCAAATGTTGGAACTGCAACTAGAGTGATTAATGATGATGTAAGATATGCCCAAGCTAATAGCGGCATTTTACTTAATGGTAAATCAGGATGTTTACATTTCATAATTGTAACTACGAAATTAATTGAACCAAGTATTGATGACACACCTAAAATTTTCAGTCCAAATATCCACATGTCTGCAGCAGGACCCGGTGCACTAATTACAGAATATGTTGGGTATGCATACCAAGTAAAGTCTGCAAATCCTAACCAGATAAGTGCACCTGCTGGCGGAATCATCCAAAATGCAACTGCATTTAATTTTGGATATGCCATGTCTTTGAATCTGACCATAATTGGAACAAGATAATTTCCAAATGCAGATGCAGATGGTAAGATGAATAAGAAGATCAGAGTAGTACCGTGAACTGTAAAGATTCTGTTGTATGTCATAGAGTCAGCGATTATTTGAACACCTGGACTGAATAATTCAACTCTAAGTAACAAAGCAAGTGCTCCACCCATGAACATGAATGCTAGAGATGTAATTAGGTAAAGAAGACCAACATCAGTATGATGCGTTGAAAACATAATTTGCCAGATTGGTCTTGGCTTTTGTAGTTCTAATACCATGTCAAATCAGGCTCCTTTATCCTCCACAATAAGTGTTCCACGCATGTTGTAATGAATTAATCCACAATATTCCCTACATTGAATATCAAATTCTCCAACATCTGTTGGTGAAAACCAAACCGTGTTAACTCTTCCAGGTACTGCGTCCAACAAAACAACATAATCATGAATGTTAAATGAATGTATAACATCTTTCGACGTTATCTCAAACTTGTACGCTTTTCCTTTTTCGACATGCAATTCTCCTATTTCTTTAGTTCCATCTTCATGTTCAAAGGTCCATATCCATTGTTGACCAGTAACTTTGATAATTTCTGCATCTTCTGGAACATGCTCAATAATTCTTTCAATATTCCAAGCTTCTGCACCTACATAACAAAGTAATGCGATTACAACGCCAACGTAAACCCATTCTGGCCAAGTAGAGTGTCCGCTCATTTTACCACGAACCCGATGCCTCATAAGATGTTGGTGTTGCTTTTGGATTTGACTCTCTAAATCTCAAAACTAGCCATACTATAAGACCAGAAACTACAGTTCCTACTGTAAATGCGACAATCATTAATCTATAAAATAATCCCCAAATAACTACACGTCTATCAAGATATTCACCAGCAGAATCACCGGCTGCTAAAACATACTGAATGGAAGGAAGAATTACTAAAAGCCCTAACATTGCACCTATACCAATTATTCCTTTCAATTTTACCTGTTAATTACGCGTGGTCGAAAATTTCTATTTAAAAGTTTGGAGGATTTATGTTAAAAAGTCTCATGAAAACGTGAAGAGTTCATAGAGTTGATCGAAGAGAGGTAAAAGTTTTGATCGTCATATTTGAAAACATTGAGAGAAGCATTTGCGACAATTAATTTAAAAAGAATTTCAGATTTTAGAGAGAGAACTTTTCCGATCATTGCTTTAATTGGATCCATATGAGTAACTAGGACAACATTTTCTCCTTTGTGATTATTTTTGACAAAGTCCACAATATCAAAAACTCTTTTTTGAACTTCTGAAAATGATTCGACACCATTATGACTAATTTCTAAACTTCCTTCATAGAATTTCAAAAATACGTTACCGTGTTTTTTGAAGATTTCGTCATATGGAACCATCGTAAACTTTCCCATATCCAATTCAATGAGTCGATCATCTGAAATTGGTTTTACATTACAATGTTTTCCAACAATTTCTGCAGTTTGCATTGCTCTATCAATTGGACTAGAGTAAATTGCAGAGATGTTAAGAGATTTAATCATCTCACCAGCCTGTTCAGCCTGTTTTTTTCCTTCTTCAGTAAGATTAATTCCAGGAGTTCTACCTGCTAAAATTTTTTTAGTATTATTTTCAGCTTGCCCATGTCTAAGGAAGATTATCATGTTGTATTACGAATTTGTCTTCAATAGAGATAATAATAAGATTGGCAGAGCGCATTCATGAAAGTTGGAATTATTGGTGGAACTGGCGGAATGGGAAAAGGTTTTGCAATCAGATGGTGTAAAGATCATAATGTCTTGATCGGTTCAAGAGATGCTGAACGTGCAAATACATCAGCTCAAGAATATACACAATTGACAAAAGAAGCATATGAAAAAATTAATGGGGATATTACAGGTACAGATAACACAACAGTTGCTAAAGAATCAGATGTTCTAGTCTTATCAATTCCATATGAAAATATTGATTCAATTTGTTCAGAATTATTGCCTCACATTAGTGATGACTGCGTTGTTATATCACCAATTGTTCCTATGACAAAAACAGATACAGGTTTTGAGTGTGTTGCAATAAAAGAAAATAAACCGTTTTCACATCAAACAGTTGAAAAACATATGAAAGATAAATCAAAACTTGTTTCAGCATTTCATGTAATTTCTGAGAAAAAACTTGTTAACCCAACTTTGAAATTAGATTATGACATATTTGTTGCAGGAGATAGTAAAGAATCAGTGGAAGTAGTAAATGGATTAATTAATGAAATTGAAGGTTTAAGACCAATTTATTTGGGACCAGGTGCATTAGCTTATCTTGTTGAGATGTCAACTCCATTGTTACTTAATGCAATGATAAGAAACAAGATGAAAAATCCTGGAATTAAAATAATTTAAAACGATTAAGAACAATGTTTTATCATGAGTAGTGAATATTCACGTAGAGGAAGAAATTGGTTCTCTGCAATGGGAGTCTTGTTCATCATAATGGCATCAATTGTTTTAGTTAGAAATATGATTTTATGGAGTCCAGAATTTGCACTTGATTTTTTATTGGGACCAGACATCAGTAATGAGAAAATTTCAGTTGGAATGATTGCTTTTGGATTAATTTTAATTGGTTGGGGGTACAGAAAACCAAATGTCAAAACAAACTGAATTTTTAAGAAAAGAAAAAATCCTTCATTTGGCAACTATTGATGAGAAAAATTCTCCACATATTGTTCCTGTTTGGTATTTGTATAGTACAAAGAAAATCTATGTGGGTACAAATACTAAAACTCAAAAAGCAAGAAACATCAAAATTCATAAAAAAGTTAGTTTTTGTGTTGATGTTGGAGTTAATGCCCCAAATATTTTTGGAGTAATGGGTAAAGGAACTGCAAAAATATTGAAAGAAAAAATAATTGTAAATAAGATTGCAAAAAAAATTCTTTTACGATATTTTAAATCGCTAGATAATAAATCTGCCAAAGAATTATTAGAAGATACAAATTGTATAATTGAGATTTTACCTAAAGAATTTTCTAATTGGAAATATTAACAAACAAAATCCTCAATTTTGTTCATAGCTGATTCCAATATTTCCATTTTTGGAAGATAAACAATTCTAAAATGACCACTGCCATATTGTTCACCAAAGCCAGAACCATGAACTGTGAGTACACCTTTCTGTCTTAACAATTCTAAAACAAATTCCTTATCAGATTTGAATTTGTTTTGCTCAATTTTTGGAAATGCGTAAAACGCACCTTTTGGATTTGAACAAGAAATACCATTCATTTCATTTAATCGCTTAATGACATAATCTCTATGTACTTTTAATTCGGAAACAAATTTCGGGATATAATCTTGAGGACCAGTTAATGACTCCAAAGCAGCATACTGTACTGGAAGATTTGTTGATATTCTTACTCTAGCAAGTTTTGGTAAATTTTCTCTAAGATTATCAAGTTGTGGCGAATTGTTAAATGCAATATATCCAATTCTCCATCCAGACATTAAGTGTACTTTTGAGAAACCATTGAGAACAATAACAGGAGAGTCACCTGCAACTTTTCCAATACCAGTAAAGTTTTCATCAAAAACTATTTGATCATAAATTTCATCACAGATTATGTATAGATTATGTTCATTTGCAACATCAACAATTTGTCTTAAAGCATTTTCATTAAATACTAAACCTGTAGGATTATTTGGACTGATTAAACAAATTGCAACAGTTCTTGAAGTAATTTTACTTTTTATGTCATCAATATCAGGAGATGATGAATTAAGATCAACAGAAAATTCAATTGGGATTCCACCATGCAATCTAACGTATGAAGCATATGGAGGATAATATGGTCCAGGAAGTAAAACTTCATCACCGTCCTCAACTATTGAAGAAATAACCATGTCCAAACCTTCAGAAACACCATTAGTTACAAGAATATTTTCAGATGGTATGGATAGACCTTTTACATTTTCTTTTTTTGCAATTGCATCCGTCAATTCAATTAATCCTTCAGAACGAGTATAGAAATTATTTCCATTGTTAATTGCATCAATCATAGCTTGTTTGACATTTTGTGGTGGTTGGAATCCAGATTGTACAGGATCACCTATGTTAAGATAATCAACTGTTTTTCCCTGCAATTCTATTTCACGTGCAGCAGAAACAATATCTCGTATTGCATACTCTACACCTGCAACCTTTTTTGATATTTTCAAGGATTTTTAATAATTAATTACCTGTTAAAATCTTATTCATTAAACCACCATAGTACAATTGAATAAATAGAATTATGTATGGTTTTTCAGATATAAGAATATGAAAATTGACTTAGAGAAGATTATTTTTACAAAGGTTTCAGAAGATGATTTAAGATTCTTGTATAATCATTTGAAAGAACGAGATCCTATTGCATATATCTCACACAAATCTATGCCATCATACAAAGAACATGTTAAATTTGTTTTATCAAAACCATACTCATATTGGTATATCATTAAAATTAATAAAACAAAATTAGGTTCAATCTACTTATCAAAACAAAATGAAATAGGAATTTTTTTAAGAAAAGAGTTTCAAGGATCTGGAATAGGCGGATATATTTTAGAAATGTTGTTAAAAAAACATCCAAGAAAAAGATTTTTAGCTAACATCAGTCCAAAAAACAAGAATTCAATGAAGTTTTTTAAGAAGCACAGATTTAATTTAATTCAATATACGTATGAACTTGAAGAGTGAAAGTAGGAAGATTGAATTATAGTTATTTTTTAGAGAGTGATGAGATAATTTGAGGATATTTGTTACAGGTGGTTCGGGTTTTATTGGAACAAATTTTGTGAAAAGAAATAAGGATAAACATGAAATTACATTATATGATTTAGTAAAACCAGGTAATCTTAATTCAGAGTTTATTGAGGGATCTATTCTAGATTATGAGAAAATTTTAGACATTACAGAAAAACAAGATCTTGTAATACATTTAGCAGCAAAAGTAGGAGTTAAAAAAACAGAAGATGATTTAATTTCAACACTAGATACCAATATTTTAGGAACAAGAAATATCTTAAAAGCCTGCAGAGAAAATAAAATTGGAAAAATAATTTTTTCGTCATCATCAGAAGTTTATGGAGAACCAAAAATGGTTCCAATTAAAGAAACTGAAAATCCTACTCCAATTACAACTTATGGCATTAGTAAACTTGTTTCAGAAGAATATATCAAATCCTACTCCAAAAAATTTGGAATAAAATATTCAATTTTAAGATTTTTTAATGTGACAGGTCCAAATCAAACAAAAAATTTTGTTTTACCAGAATTTGTTTATAACGCAAAAAATAATTTACCGATTAAGATTCATGGTAGTGGTAAACAAGTTAGAGCTTTTTGTCATGTTGATGACGTTTGTCAAGCATTAGAAAAGACGTTATACGCAGGAGATAATGATGTTTTTAATATTGGAAATGATACGGAACCATTAACAATTTCCGAATTAGCCGAAAAAGTGATTAAAGAAATGAATTCAAAAAGTAAGATTGAATTTCAAAAATTTGAAGATTCTGGACGAAATAGAAGTAAGGAAATTTTGAATAGATTTCCTAGTATTAAAAAAGCAGAAGAAATTTTATCATTTAAACCAACATTAGATCTTAAACATTCAATTAGAAGTATTTCGTCAGGATTTTAATTATAATGGAGATTTTTTTTCATAATAAAGAAGAAATTAAAACACGAATAGACAATAAAGATATTAAGATTTGTGTAATTGGGGTTGGGACAATTGGCTTACCCTTAGCAACAATGTTAGCAGAAAAGGGATTTCAAGTAACAGGTTTGGATATTAGTTCCGAAAGAGTGGAACTAATTAATTCAGGAAAAGTCATCTACGAATATCGAGATATTTTAGAACAGGTTGCAGGAAAGAAACTAGTAGCATCAACAGATCCAAAGATATCTCTAGAAAATGCAGAAATAATTTTTGTTTGTGTTCCTACACCTCTAAATCAACAAAATGAAATGGATATCAAGAATCTAGTTAGTGTTGTTGATAGAATTCACCCATTTATTAAAAAAGGAATGATGATAATTTTTGAGAGTTCTGTTGCAATTGGGACAACAAGAAAAATTTCAAAATTAATTGAAGAAAAAACAGGATTTGTGTTTGGTAAGGATTTAGGTTTGGCATATTGTCCAGAACGATATAATCCAACACCAATGAAAAAGAAAATCAGTGATAAAGAATTCAATATTGAATCTAAAGGAGAAACGTTCACAGTGGATAAAATTTCCAGAGTTGTTGGAGGAATTGATGAAAAGAGCTCAGATATTGCTCACTCAATTTATTCACAATTTATCACAACCGGAGTTACAAAATTATCATCTATTGAAACAGCAGAAGCAACGAAGTTAGTTGAGAATATCTTCAGAGATGTGAACATAGCATTGGTTAATGAATTTGCTAAGATTTTTCCAAAATTTGATTTGGATATTTTTGAAATTATTAATGCAGCAAAATCAAAACCATTTGCATTTATGCCTCATTATCCAGGAGCGGGAGTTGGAGGTGAATGTATTCCAGTAGATACATGGTATTTGATTAGCCAAGCGGAGAAAATTGGTTTAAATACAGAATTAATGAAAGTGGCTAGAAAAGTCAATGATTCAATGCCTGAATTTATGCTAGAATTACTAGAAATTGAATTAGTGAAACATGGAAAGCAGTTATCAGATTCAAAAATCGCCATCTTAGGTTTATGTTATAAAAAAAATATTCCAGATATTAGATTAAGTCCATCATTAGATGTGATGAAAATATTAGAAAACAAAGGAGTAGATTTTCGTGTATGTGATCCCGTTTATGAAAAGATTGAATCATCGTTTGAACTAAGTCCATTAAATGAAGTATTCAAAGGAGTAGATGCAATTTTGATGATAACTGAACATGACAATTTTAAAGAATTAGATTTTTCTGAAATAAAAGATCTTATGAGAACACCAATAATAATTGACGGAAGAAATTTTTTCTCGAAGAATGATTTAATTTCACTAGGTTTTTCATATGCAGCAATTGGAAAGCCATTCAAATAGAATTGTATAAGACAAGTTTTTACTATTCAAGATAATTAAAAAACTGGGCACGTAGCTCAGCATGGATAGAGCGGGCGGCTTCGGACCGCCAGGTCGTGGGTTCAAATCCTCCCGTGCCCGTTTTCATACGAGATATATAACATGTTTTTTGATGAATTGTATGAGTCCTGGAATTGGATTGATGGATAGAAGATTAAAAACAGAAAAAGATGCAATTTCACTTGCAATATCAGGTATTATAAAAAAATACAAAAAAGATTCTAAGATTATCAAAACTCTTGAAACAAAATATGACGATGATGCAGGAGACTGGTATGTCGCATTAGGATGGGATGATAAAAGAGCAATTATTAAAATGGATTCTGTTTTAGCAACAATTACAGAAATACAAGATATTTAATTTCAATACAATGATAAAACTGCCTAAAATTAGTGATTCTTTTGAATTTGAAAATAATTTTTATTTGACTTGCAATAATGATAGAATTTCTAAATTATTAATTCAGTACGAATTATTTTCAATGATAAAAAATCTACCTGGTGAAATAGTTGAGTGTGGAGTTTTTAAAGGAACATCTCTAATTAGATTTGCTACATTTAGAGAATTATATAAAAAAACAATGAAAAAAATAATTGGCTTTGATACATTTGGAAAATTTCCATCAGCAGGTTTTTCCAAGGATACCAAATTAAGAAAAAAATTTGTAGAGCAAAGTGGAAATCAAAGTATTTCAACAAATCAGTTAGAGAGAATCTTAAAACAAAAAAAGATTGGAAAGAATGTTGAATTAGTTAAAGGCGATATTACAAAAACAATCCCCGAATATTTGGAGAAATATCCAAGATTGAAGATTTCTTTATTGAATTTAGATGTAGATTTGTATGAACCATCAAAAGTGATTTTAGAGAATTTTTATCCAAAATTAGTTAATGGAGGAATAATAATTTTAGATGATTATGGTGTATTTCCAGGAGAAACAAAAGCAGTTAATGAATTTTTTAAGAAGAAGAAAATAAAAATTCAGCAATTTGAATTTAGAAAATCTCCAGCATATATTATTAAAAAATAAAATTAACTTGATTTTTTGAATTCAACATTGGGTACATCATTTTGATTAGGAATTACTAATAGACCACCTTCATGTAACTGTTTTAATAATTGCATGACTTCTTTTTCAACCTGTGTTCTTTGTAAGCCAGTTTGCTGTGCGAATAAGTCTACCAATTCAGTAACTTTTCTTTGTCCATTACATGATTTCCAAAAATCAATTATTGCTTGATTAACCATGAATCCTTGCTCGTGTTCATTTGCAAGAACTAGTGAACCGTCCTCTTGCTTTACTAAATTACCTACACCTTGTGGTACTGCGGTTTCATAGTTGATAGGGGCAGGAGTATTTTGAGATCCCATTGTTTTCATCATGGCTTTTGCTTCATCGGACATTTTGTCCATTGTCCATGGAGGATCCCAAACAATTTCTACATCAACATTATTTACGCCAGAAACTTTTTTTGTATATCTTTTAACATCGTCAACCATTGTTTCATGTAAAGGACAACCTTTGGTTGTCATTGTCATTTTGATATTTACATCATTATTATCAGTGATATCAATCCCATAAATTAAGCCCATATCTACAATACTTAATGGAACTTCTGGATCCATACATTTTTTCAATGAATCACGAACATTTTCTACATTTACAGTACTCATGACAAAAAATAACATGAAATGAATAAAAACTTTCTATTAATTAGCTTGGAATAATTTTCTTATTGATTCTTCAAAAGGTGCTATTGCAACACCTTTCTCAGTAATTATTCCAGCAATTAATTCTGGAGGAGTCATATCAAAAGCAGGATTAATTACATTGATTCCATCAGGAGCAGTTTTTTTATCACCAATTCCAGTTACTTCCGATCCTTTTCGTTGTTCAATTATTACATCTTCAGGATTACTTTTCATATCAAATGTTGAAAGTGGAGCAGCAACATAGAATGGAATATTATGCTGGTTTGCCATAGTGGCTACCTGATATGTTCCAATTTTATTATAAACATGACCAGTTCGTAAAATTCTATCTGCACCAACAACGATTTTATTTACTAGTCCATTTGCCATGGAATAACCAACTGCAGTATCAGGAATTAGACTCACATCAATACCATCGTGTTTTAATTCAAAAGCAGTTAATCTTGAACCTTGTTGAATTGGACGAGTTTCAGTGGCTATAACTTTGATATTTTTACCGCTATCTTTTGTAGCACGAATTACCCCTAATGCAGTCCCATAACCAACAGTAGCTAATGCACCAGCATTACAGTGAGTCATAATAGTATCATTATCATTAAACAATTCAGCCCCATTTTTTCCCATTGTCATATTGATTTGTATATCATCTTCTGCCATTTTTTTGGCAGTTTCAATAACATTATTTTTTATTTGTTCTACAGTAATTGATCCATTTGCAACTTCCATAATTTTATCAAGTCCCCATCCAAGATTCACTGCAGTAGGCCTTGTTTCAAATAGAACTTTTTTAGCATTTTGCATATATGAGATCAATTCGTCTTTTTCAGTAGCATTACTTTGTAATGATGCTAAGGCAAGACCAAAAGCACCTGCGACACCAATAGCAGGTGCACCTCTAATCACTAATGTTTTAATTGCATCCGCAACTTGATTAAAATCAGTATAAGTGACATATTCAAGAATATTTGGTAATTTTGTCTGATCAATCATTATGACTGAGTTTTCTTTCCATTCTATTGTTTTTAATGTCATAATATTTTTTTTAAATCAGAATTTATTATTTGTTTAGACATAGTGTATCTATGATACCTTAGTGTTTTATTAGATGTAGTTTTTAGATGCAATATGGATATACATGAGATTCAGAAATTTGATCCGCAAAAAATGTATCAGGTTTATGATAAATGGGCAATATTAGCAAGAGATGCTTATGAAAAAGAATTTTCAAAAATTCAATTTGAAGATATAGATCATGTAGTTTTAGCGGGGATGGGAGGTTCAGGAGCAATTGGAGATATTATTGCAGCTATATTATCACGAGAGAATTTTCACGTGTCAACCGTTAAAGGATATTTGTTACCAAAAACGGTAGACAGTAAGACATTAGTGATTGCAATAAGCATATCTGGCAATACTAAAGAGACATTATCAATATTAGATTATAAATCCAAATCAGATGCAAAATTTGTCGCAATTTCATCAGGAGGAATTATGGAAATGAGATGTAAGAAGAGTTCAATTCCACATTATAATATTCCAATGAATCATTCACCAAGAGCATCATTTGTAATATTTTTGTATTCAATTCTTAAGATACTTGGTGATGCATTACCAATACAAAAATCAGAGGTGATTGAATCACTTGAAAAAATGGATGAGTTACAGACAAATATTAATTCAAATAATCTTAATGAAGAAAATCAATCTTTGAGGTTAGCAAAAAAGATTAATGTAAATCCACTAATCTATTACCCAGATGGATTAAAAGCGGCTGCAATTAGATTTAAAAATTCATTACAAGAGAATTCAAAAATTCATACCAGTATAGAGGATGTAATAGAAGCATCACATAATTCAATTTCAACATGGGAAAATAATAATAATTTTAAACCAATTTTACTCCAAGGTGTAGATGATTATCTAAAAACAAAAGAAAGATGGGAAATCATTAAAGAATATTTCAAGAGTAAGAACATAGAATATGAAGAAGTATATTCAGTTGATGGAAATATAATTTCAAAACTTGTATGTTTGATTTATTTGTTAGATTATACATCAATCTATCTTTCAATTTTATCCAAAACAGATCCATCTCCAGTAGATGCAATTGATTTTATAAAAAAGAGATTAAAGAATTTTTGATAGAAGAGATTAATTACCAACTTCAATAATCAGATATGATGAATGTGAAAGAATTTTCATCTATAAAATTAGAGACACACGAAACAAAAGATGTTCGGGATAACCATACAAATGGAGAATTAACGATAATTTGGAGGGATTGGGATAAAATTATCAATGATCCAGAGATGATTTATCTAAACTCAGTAAATCCTGGAGAAATAAAAGGTCCTCATATTCACAAAAATAGAACAAGTTATTTTTTCTGTTTACAAGGAAAAATGGTTATTGTCATTAAAGATAAAAATGGAAAATACCATGAGATAGAAGCTGATTCAGAAACATCAAAACTAATTATTGTTTCTAACGGAACTGCAGCCGCAATTGTTAATCCATCTAACAATATTACAAAGATATTGGTTATGGCAGATATATCTTGGAAACCTAATGATAATGAAATGGAAAATACCACATTTGACGATTATGACTGGAAAAAATGGGAAATAAGCGGAAAATAACAATTCTGTAGTTAATTATATAATAATTTCATGTAACAAATCATTATGAATAATGTAATAATATTATTACAAAAAGAATCAGATTATACAAAGTTTAAAAATGAATTAACAAAAATTTCATCAGCAAAAATTTATGCCTTAGATTATGAATCACATATTTTTCTTGAGAATGCAAATATTCAACATGAAATAGGTGATGAAATTTTATCAGAAAATGATTTTATAATAATTGATGAAATAACAACAAATTTTATCAAAAATTGGATTCCAAAAAAATTGAAAGAGGAATTTCTACTGAATGATGTTTTTCTGCCTGATCTGCTTGAACATGAACTATTTTCTTATCTTTTATCAATATTTACCAGTTTGTCAACAATTAAAAAAATAATTAATGAACAACCAAAATCAAGAATAATTGATTTTACACAATTTAGTAAATTTACAGAATCCATTATTTTAGAGAAAAAAAATATACAGAGAATTTCACCAAATACCGAAAAATCATTCTATCATGATAATATACACCTAAATTTTTCAGTAATGAAAATACCTTTGAATTTAAAAATTTCCAGAAAGAGATTTCAAGATATTAAGAAAATTACTACAAAAATAACAAAAAAGATCATAGAACCAAAAATGAGTGAAATGAAAAATAAGAATATTTTACTTGTGAATTTTGATCCAATTCAATTTGAATTATTATTAAATGAATTTAAAGATCATAAAATTAATGTCATATTATACAATCCACGAAAACCAGCAGTAACGAATTTGAAATCTTTGAATATAATAAAAAATTCAGGTTGTAAAGTTTTTGATATATATGAATTAGAAGATTCACAAAAAATAATTATACAAACATACCAGAAAAAAATTGAAAATATTTTAGAAGAAATGTTTGAAGAGAATAAGTACTTTCAAGATTTATTGAAATCATTAAATATAGAATCATGGAATACAATAAAAAATTCTTTAAAATTAATTTGTAAAGATAGATTAAATGAATCTATAAAACGTATTATTGTTTTAACAGAATTTTTCAAAGTTCACGAAATAAAATTAATTCTACAGTGGGCCGAAGTAGGACAAGAAGAAAAAGAATGTATCTATGTAGGAAAAAATTTTGATATAAATTCATACATGCTACAGCATGGTCGATTCTTAACATCAAAAAAATGGACACAATTTTCTGATTTCACAGGTCATTTTCCTCATAAAAAAATTAGTTTTGGTCAATTTGTCTGGGGACAATTTACAAAGGAATTTGGACAAGCCCAAGGATACAATCCAGAAAATATAATAATTTCAGGAAGTCCAAAACATGATAAATATTTTAATTATAATAAAACAAATAACGATTCAGATAAAATTTTAATTGCAACTACAGGTTCAATGAATTTATCTGCAGATACAACAACGATAGATTCTCAATTAAAACATGATAAATTAATTATAGAACTTTTTGAATCATTAAAAAAAATTCCTAATAAGGAAATAATTGTTAGAACACATCCAAGTCCTATTTTAACAGAGCATGTTGAAAAACTTTTTAAAAAATTAGATTCCAAAATTTGTTTTGTTAATAATCAAAATCTAATAGATGTGATTAGTGATGTTGATCTTGTTTTAACATTCAATAATTCAACAATTTGTTTAGATGCTATTGCATTAAACAAACCGGTAATAACAATTCAAACTGATGAATGGACATTTGACGAAGAGATTGTTCAAAATAAGGGAGTAATGGCGGTAAGAGATATTCAAAAATGTGAAATTTATACAAAAAAATTACTATTTGAAAAAGATTTTCGAGAAAATTTTATGCGTGAATCAAGATTATTTTTAGATAAATACTTTGCAAATCAGGGAACATCTTCAAAATTTCTTGCTAAATCTATTTCAGATTTAATTTAAAATCTGTTAAATTCTTATCGTAGTTTTGCTTCCATTTTTTTATTATTGGATCTATAATTTTTTGTAGATTAGGGTTCTTCTCAATAAAATGTATGAGTTGTTTAGTATCAAAATTTTCATCTAGATTAGAAAATATTATTTTTGCTAATTCTAAATCTTCAGGATAATCTAATGAAAATCTAAAGTGTTCTGCAATTCCAAGATTTATTTCTGGAACAATAAATTTTGTATTAATAAAATTATTCGATGTGAAGAATTCTTTGTAACCTGTTTCAGTATTATTAGTTTTTTTTAATTTACAAATTTTTTTTAGTATATTTACTTTTATTCCAGCTGGAATAAATCCATGAAAAATAGATTCCGGATTAAAATTATCTGACGTATTACTTCCAGTCATAAAATCAATATCTGAATTCTTCATTTCTTGTGCTATTTTTTCAATATAAAATGGATCGGTATAGATTTTGTCTGCTTCAACATCAATTATAATATCAGTATTGAATTCATCTGCAGCATCAAGAAATCTTTTGAGAATGTCAAGTTTACTACCTCTAAAAACCTGAATTTTTTTCTTATTCAAATATTGTGCAAGATTATCATCGGATTTAGTATCTGTCGTACAAACAACAATATTTTTTATTGATTCACATTTTTTTAGTCTATTAATTAAATGGATGAGTATTGGAGTATTGTTGATTTCTTTTAGATGTTTTAATGGTAATCTCTGACTATCTAATCTAGCTGGAATAAAAATATCTATTTGCATGAGATGTTACCACGAAGTATAACCACCGTCACAAACTAGAACTGAACCAGTTACATAAGATGAATTCTCACTACATAAATAATCAATTAATCCATTCAATTCAGTTTTTTTCATCATTCTTTTCATTGGTGTTAATTCAGAATATTTTGCAATAAATTTTTTTTCTTGTTTATTTTTTATTCCACCTGGAACAATACAGTTGACACGAATTTTAGGTGCAAGATGAACAGCTAAATATTTTGTTAGATTAATTACTGCTTCTTTTGACACACCATATGCAATATCTTTTTTTGATTTACCATAAAGATTAGGATTTGGGGAGACTAAGCCGTAAGTTGATGAGAAATTTATAATTGAGCCATTTTTGTTATTTCTTGCAAATTCTCTACAAACACTAAACAATGAAATAACGTTAATTTTCATATAATCTTCGAATGAACTAAGAGAAAAATCATACAAATTATTTTGTTTTTTATTTTTACTTACATGATCATTCAATGCGAAACAATTAATCAAATATTTTGATTTATTTTTTCGAAACCATTCCTTTACAAAATTTTCATCTGTTAAATCATGTCCAAACTTTAGATCTAATTTATTAACAGTTTTATTTTGTGCTTCAAAATATTGGCATAAAGTTGAGCCAATTACACCTTCAGAACCAGTAATTGTTATTTCATTCATTTTAATCATTATACAAAGATCTGTCTTAACTTTTTTTGTGCTGGAATTTCTGATTTCCAAATCCTTTTTTTACCATTTCCAGTAATTTTTTCAATCATTCTAACATCACGAACTAGACGTTTTAGTCCATCAGGTTCTAGTGATGCAGCTTGATCATTTCCATACCATGCCCTATTCAATGTCACGTGACGTTCTAAAGATGATGCACCCAACATGACTGCAGGTATCGATATATTTGTCGCACTTGTTTCATGACCACTATAACCTACATTACACTTGAAAATTTTCTTTAATTCAGGAATCAAATTTAGATTTGCCTCATCCATAGGCATTGGGTATGCACTATGACAATGCATTAATTCGAAAGGACATTTGTATTTTTTAAAAATTTTTATAGCATTTTTGATATCTTGAATACTACTCATACCTGTGGAAATGAATGTATGTTTTTTTTCTTGTGCTATAGCTTCTAATAATTTTTTATGAGTTAGCATAGCAGATGCAACTTTATTGTATTTATTTTTAAAACGTCTCATTGAGATTTGACTTTCAATATCCCAAGATGATGTAAACCACTGAATTTTTTTCTTCTTACAGTATTTATCTATTTGATCAAATTGTTTTAATGAAAATTCTCGGTAAAGTCTCATTTCACGTTGTGTAGTTCCCCATGGACTATCTATATGACTATCTAGAAATTCTTTGGTGTATATTTTTTCAACATTCTTTTTTTGGAATTTAACAGCATCACACCCAGCATCTTTAGCAACATCAATAATCTGTTTTACAATTTTTAAACTACCCATATGATTTGTCCCAATTTCTGCAATTATGAATACCATTATTTCTCTTAAAATTTATCAAATAAGTCTCTTAAAAGTAGTTTCGGATAAATTATCATCTAGATAATTTTTTAAAATCATGACCGTGCTCTAGTATAAACTCAGCAAATTCTCTAAAAACACCACTACCACCAGACCGCTTACACTTCAAATTAGAAATACGTCTAATCGATGGAGTAGCATCAGATGGCGAAGCAGAAAATGATACACATTTCATAATTTTTAGATCATTAAGATCATCCCCTATGTATCCAATATTTTCAGGTTTAACATGAAATTTCTTACAAATTATGGGTAACATTACTTTTTTATCTTTGATGTTTATGTAACAATGATCTGCATTTACTTTTTTTGCACGCATTTTAGCGATTTTAGAATTTTCACTAGTTAAGAATACAGTTTTTATTGAGAATTTATGTAAAAGTTCAACAGCCATGCCATCTCTAGTATTGAATTTTTTGAATATTTCACCTTTATCAGAGTAATACATACCTCCATCAGTAAGCACGCCATCA